>JBCDGX010000127.1:0-10910 GCA_038750805.1 Myxococcota bacterium | reverse complement strand
GGCCGACGCCCCGCGCCTCGAGCTCACGGAGGAGCGGCCAGGCCAGGGGGCGCCCCGTGGAGGGCATCTCCACGGACCAGGGCCGCGCGGCGTAGGGGGTCTGCACGTCGCCGAGCGCGAGCGGAGCGAGGAGGTGGCGGTACTGCACGGGCCGGGCGTGCGCGTAGAGCGCCTCGGCGAGCGCGTCGCCGCTTCGGTCGAAGCGCACGCGGAGCGGCGCCAAGACCTCCGCGACCCGCGCCTCGAGGGTCCCGAAGCGAAGCCGATCGCCGACGCGAACCGGCGGTGGCGACGGACGATCCTCCGTATCGTCCCGCCAGTCCCCGGCGCCGAAGAGGACGCCGGTCCAGCGCGCGGGAAACGCGCCTGGGCCCTCCGCGCCGGCGAGGCGGAGCTCGATGGGGGCGCCGCGGAGCGTGCCCCGAAGGCTCGCCGGCAGGGTCGCGGAGTCGTTCAGCACGAGCAGGTCTCCTTCGCCGAGCAGCTCCGGGAGCGCGTCCACGCGGGCGTGGCGAACGCCGCCTCGGCGGCCTGCGACGAGGAGACGCGTCGCGTGCCAGGGCCGGCGCGGATCGGTCCCGGCCCGCAGCGCGGGCGCCGCCTTCGCCACGGGGGGCAGTGCAGCGTTCATCGCGCCGCCTCCACGGCGACACGCGGAGCCTCAGGGAGCCTCTCGAGGAGCCCGACCATGGCGCGCGCGACCGCCGCTGGCGTGGCGAGCGTCGCCGGGTCCGCGTCCGGGAGCGCGTCCCGGTGCATCTGGGTGTCCATCTCGCCGGGGTCGACGGCAAGAGCGCGAACCCCCGTTCCCGCGAGCTCCGCAGCGAGCACGGCGCTCAGGTGGTCGAGGGCGGCCTTCGACGCGCCATAGGCGCCCCAGCCGGGATAGGCATGGACGGCCGCGTCGCTGCTGATCGTGAGCACCAGGCCTCGGCCCGCGCGTCGCATGGGACCGAGGAGCGCGTGCGTGAGCCGCTGGGGCCCCAGCACGTTCACCTCGAAGACCTCGCGGAGGTCGTCCTCACGGAGCTCGCCGAGCTCGGGCATCGGCACGGGGCCGAGCGTGCTCGCGTTGTGCACGAGGAGATCGAGGGGGCCCACGAGCTCCGCGACGCGCGCCGCGACGGCGCTCGCATCGAGCGTGGCGACGTCGGCGGGAATCGCATGCGCCCGGCCGCCGCGGGCGCGGAGGCCGTGCACGACGGCGTCGAGGGCGGAGGCCTGGCGAGCGAGGAGCACGAGCTCGGCGCCGCGCGCGGCCAGCGCCTCGGCGAGCGCGCGACCGAGGCCGCGGCTCGCGCCGGTGATGAGGGCGGTGGATGGGAAGGTGTGTTGCATGGGTCATGCATGGCGACGACCCGTCGTCCCATCATCCAATCGGTTCCTTCACCGACGGTTGGATGCTTTATCGTCCGTCTCGTTCGCTCATGACCGACTCCACCCCCACCGACGCCGCCGCCAACCTGGCCCGCAACGTGCGGCAGCTCCGCGAGAGCCGCGGCCTCAGCCAGGCGCAGCTCGCGCGCCTATCGGGCCTCCCGCGCCCGACCTGGGCCACGCTCGAGAGCGGGGGCGCCAACCCGACGCTGAACGTGTTGCTGAAGGTCTCCGCGGCCCTTCAGGTCTCCCTCGAGGAGCTCGTGGGGCCTCCGAAGGCGGTGGCGCGGCTCTACGCTCCCGGCGAGCTCCGGAGCCGGCGCCGCGGGAAGGTCGTCGTGGCCGATCTCCTCCCGGACCGCGTCGCGGGCCTACAGATGGAGCGCATGGAGCTTCCCCCGGGCGCGGGCATGCGCGGCGTGCCGCACACGGCCGGCACGCGCGAGTACCTCTGCTGCGAGCGCGGGGAGATCCTCCTGACGGCGAGCGACGAGCAATGGACGCTTCGCCCAGGGCACGTGCTGGTCTTCCGCGGCGACCAGAAGCACGCCTATCGGAACCCCGGACGGTCGACGGCCGTGGCCTACGCCGTCGTCGCGCTCCGTCCGCCGAGCTCGAGCTAAAGGCGCGCGCGAGGGCGTGCGACTCTTCCGCCGTGGAGGAGTTTCACCTCGAGGTCCCCGGGACCACGCCCCGCCGCTCGGCCCTGGCCCTTCCCGAAGGCGCGACGGGCTCGGTGCCGGGAGTCGTCATCGTGCACGACATCGTCGGCTTCTCCGCCGACGTGCGGCGCCACGTCCTGCGTTTCGCCGAGGCCGGCTACGCGGCCCTCGCGCCGGACCTCTTCGGCCGGCGCACCCCGGGGTGCATCGTGCGGGCGATCAAGGCGGCCCGGGCCGGCGAGGGCGAGGCCTTCGAGGTCCTTCGGGCGGCGCGCGCCCACCTGGCGGCGCAGGAGGCGGTCGATGGGGCGCGCCTCGGCATCGTCGGCTTCTGCCTCGGCGGGGGCTTCGCGCTCATCGCGGCGGCGGACGAGCCCTACCGTGTCGCAGGACCCTTCTACGGCGAGGTGCCCGAAGACCCGGAGCGGCTCCGCGGACTCTGCCCCACGCTCGCGCAATACGGCTCCCGGGACCGCATGTACCGGTCCCACGCGACGCGTCTCCGCCAGCACCTCGAGGTGCTCGACGTTCCCGGAGAAGTCGTGATGCACGAGGGCGTTGGGCACTCCTTCATGAACCGGCTGCCGCCCTGGCTGAGCCTCGGCGGCGTCCTCCCACCGATGCACGCGGCCTACGACGAAGCCACGGAGGCCGACGCCTGGGAGCGGCTGCTCGGCTTCTTCGCGACGCATCTCTAGCGGGCGCAACGCCGGTCCTCGTCGTGCGAGGCGGCACGGGACATCCGCGACAGGCCCGTCAGCGAGCGAGCCGGCGAGCGCGGGTCTCCCCACGCCCGCCGGCCAGGCTCAATCGACGTCGCGGATCACCCCGGCCCCCACGGTGCGGCCGCCCTCGCGAATGGCGAAGCGCATGCCGACCTCGAGGGCGACGGGGCGCCCGAGGGCGAAGCTCACGACGCCGCGCCCGCCGGGGGGAAGCGCGTCGTCCGTGGCGAGCGTCGCGGTGACGTCCGTGGCGCCGAACCAGAGCTGAGGCATGTAGCCGCTCCCGAGCGCCGTATGACGGCCGCCCTCCGCGGGCGCGAGGAGCACGACCTCGGCGAGGCCCGCGGCCCGGGGCTGCACGCTGCCCGGCGCGACGAGCACCTGACCACGCGCGACCTCGCGCCGCTCGACGCCGCGAAGGTTGAGACCGACGTTCAGGCCGGCCTCGGCCCTTTCGAGATCCTCGTGGAAGGCCTGGATGCCCTTCACGACGACCTCCCGCGGCGCGGCGTCACCGCCGAGCACCTCGAGCACGCCGCCGACCTCGAGCGCGCCCCGGTCGACGCGCCCGCTGACGACGGTCCCGCGCCCCTTGATCCCGTACACGCCCTCGATGGGCATGAAGAAGGGCATGCCGAGGTCCCGCACGGGGTCCGGCACGTGGGCGTCGAGGGCCGCCACGAGCGCATCGATGCAGCGCACGGCCTCGCCCTCGAAGTCCCCGCGCTCGGCCGCGAGAAGGGCCTCGCGCGCGGAGCCGCGAACGACGGGCGCATCACCGTAGCCGTAGGCCTCGAGGAGCTCCCGCCCCTCGAGCTCGACGAGCTCCACCAGCTCGGGATCCGCCACGTCCACCTTGTTGATGAACGCGACGAGGTGCCGGACGCCGACCTGCCGCGCGAGCACGAGGTGCTCCCGCGTCTGAGCCTGCACGCCCTGCGTCCCGTCGAGCAGGAGGATCGCGCCGTCCATCTGCGCGGCCCCCGTGATCATGTTCTTCACGTAGTCCGCGTGGCCGGGGCAATCGATGTGGGCGTAGCGCCGCGAGGCGCTCTGGTAGAGCACGTGGCTCGCCACGATGGTGATGCCGCGGGTCCGCTCTTCCGGGGTCTTGTCGATCTCGGTGAAGCGCCGCGCCTGCCCGCCGTGCCGATGGGCCATCACCGCGCTGAGCGCGGCCGTGAGCGTCGTCTTCCCGTGGTCGGCGTGCCCGATGGTCCCGACGTTGACGTGCGTCTTCGTGTGCTTCTGGATGGTCATCTCTCGTCTCCTCGCGCCCGGGAGATCCCGGGCTCAGAAGCCGCGAGAGCGCGATGGACGCCCCATGCGCCGACGGCCCCGCGGCGAACGCCGGGGGCCGGGCTGGGTCGAGCGCGGAGCTCGATCTCAGCGGAGGGCAGCCGACGGCGCGCACGGCTCCCCATCCGCCTCGCGGGCGGTCCGGGGAGCCAGGGCTGTCGACAGCGACATCACGGGCGCCACGGTGGGTCGCCCTGGGCCTCTCGTCAACGGGGTCGCTCGCGCTCAGCCCTCGAGCGCCGCGAAGGACACGCGCCAATAGCGGTGCGAGGCCCCATCGAGGGCGCGCCCGAGCACCCCCTGAACCGCGTCATCCCAGCGGGCCCAGCGCTCGATGAAGGCGTTCGCCGCGTCCCGATCCCCCGAGCGCTGGATGGAGAGGACCTCCGTGAGCATGGCCTCGATGGCGGCCGGCATGGCCGCGTAGTCGACGCGGAGGCGCCCCGCGTCCATGCGGAGCACGCCGCGCTCGAAGAGCCAGTTCTGCTGCATCAGGCGCATGGTCTGGTAGGGGCTGGTCCGGGGCGGCTCGGAGGTCACGAGCGAACGCAGCACCCCGCCCGCGTAGGCCGCGTCCCGCCGCTCCGGCGTCAGGATCCCCGCGTCGACGAGGCGCGGCATCATCCAGAGCGAGACCAGGTCCGCCTTCATCTCCTCGAAGTGGTTCTGCACGGGCCCGAGGGCCTCGCCCACGGTGCGGTCGTCCGTGGTGGTCTTCGGCCCGAGGTAATGGCCGACCTCGTGCCAGACCGTGCGATCGAAGTTGCCGCTTGGCCCGAGGTCGTCCGCATGCTCCGCCGCGACGGCGGCCCGGAAGCGCCGCTGCGCCGCCGCGACCACGGCCGGGTTCTCCATGACGTTCCGGCGAAGGAGGATCGTCCGCCCGTACTTCCGCGTGACGTGCGCCTCGTTCGGGAGAATCGTCGCGGTGTTCCCGCCGCGGCACTGGCCGTAGTCGGCGATGACGTCGTAGACGCCGATGGGCAGGTCGCTCTGAACCCGCTCGTAGGGCCCGCCCGGGAGCGCGGCCTCGTGGTCGGCGAGGCCGGCCACGGCGCTCTCGAGCTCCGCGGAGGCCTCGGCGTTCCGAAGGAGCAGGGACGCGGCGAAGAAGGCCTTCTGCCCGAGGAGCTTGTCGTCGTAGGTCTCGTAGGCGCCGAGCTCGGCGTTCAGGTGGCGCGTCCGGCCGCGGACCCAGGCGGCGTCGCCCGCCTCGTAGTCGTTGGTCAGCAGATCCCGGGCGCGCTGCTCGAGGAAGTCGGCGAGGTCCGGGTCCTCGGCGCGCACGAGCCCGGCGGCCTCGTGGAGCTTTCCGGAGCTCTGACTCATCGCGTCCGCGTAGGCGAGCGCGTAGGGCGCGGCGTAAAGGGCCTCGGGATCGGCGGCGCCCTCGAGGCGCGCCGGGAGCTCCGGGTGCAGCGCCTCGAGCCAGGGGTGCGCCTCCATCGTCGCCCGGTCGGCGGCGAGCGCCTCCTCCGTGCGCTGGCGAACGACCGTTCGAACGGCGCCGAGGGCCCGCTGCTCGGGGTGGGCCTTGAGGTAGGCGGCCACGGCGCCCTCCTCGAGGCGCGGGTACACGTTCCGGCCTCGCGCGAAGCCCTCGACGGGCGCGAAGGGCTCGTAGGCGCTCTCGAGGGTGAAGGCGAGGGGCCCCTGGAAGAGCCCCTCGAGCGCGCGGAGGGCCTCGAGGCGCGCGGTCTCGTCGGGGCCCGTGGGCTCGAACGCCGCGAGGTGCGCGCGGACGGCGGTGGCGTCCGCGTGGCGGCTCTCGGCGTAGAGCGCGTGGAAGGTCTCGCCGACCTCCATGAGGAGCGTCAGCGCGCCGCGCTCGGCCTCGCTGAGGACGCTCGTGTCCGCGTCGAGGACGAGGGGCTCGGAGCGTTCGAGGAGCGCGTTCGCCTGCTCCGTCGTCCAGAAGCCCTCGAGGCCGTCGAAGCGCGCCTCGGCCGCGGGCTCGGCCTCCGGCGGCGGCTCGGAAGTGGGCTCCGGCGCGGCCGCCTTCGGGCCGCAGGCCACGAGGAGAAGGGCGAGGGGGACGAGGCGCCACATGGCAGCGACGCTACGGCAGCGCGCCGGCCCGGGCGCTGCGATGGCTCAGCGCGCCACGTTCATGCCGTCGGCGCGGAGCTCCCAGCGGCGCAGCACCACGGGCTCTCCGGCCACGCCGGCAGCTCCCTCCTCGCCCGTCGGCGTCGCGCCGAGCTTCGCCGCGACCCGGTTCGAAGCGAGGTTCCGGACGTCGCAGCGCATCGTCAGACGCTCGACGCCCTGGGCGCCGACGGCCTGGGCCGCGACGCCCCGAGCCGCCGCCGTCGCGAGGCCCCGGCCCGTGGCCTCGCGAGCCACCCACTAGCCGAGCTCCCACCCCCTCTCGCGCCGGAAGACGAGCGCCTCCCCGGCGAGCTTCTCCTCGACGACGATCGCGTAGCGAAAGGCCGCGCCGGCATCGTGGGCCCGGGCCATCTCCTCGAGGCGCCGCCGCGTCTCCTCGAAGCTCCGCGGCTCGTCCCGCATGAAGGGCACCCAGGGCCGGAGGTGGGCGTCGTCGCGATCGAGCGCTCGGCGGAGCGCAAGGGCGTCGTCCACGCGCCATCGCCGCAGCGTGAGCGGACCGAAGCGCCTCTCGCGCGGCATCTCCTCCGGCCCGCGCACGCCTCCCCTAAGCGAGCGCTCGCTCAGAGCGCGAGCACGCCGGCCATGCGCGCCATGGCCTTCACCCGCGCCTGCGTGACCGGGCTCGAGCCATCGAGGAGACGCTCGGTCTCGTCGAGCACGTCCTTCAGCTTGAAGAGCTGCACATGCCGGTCGACGGTCGGCGTGCCGCCGGGCACCGGCGGGATCCACGAGGTCATCACGTCCGTTTGCCCCTCGAGGAGCGCCGTCAGGGCCACGGCGCCGAAGCGCCCGCCGACCGCGCGGTCCTGGTACGTCGGCGCGCCCCCGCGCACCAGGTGGCCGAGCACCGTCGCCCGGATGGACGCCCCGAGCTCCTCGAGCTCGTCGCCGATGGCCTCCTGCACGCGCCGGACGAGGCGCGTGCAGGGCACCTCGACGCCCTCGGCCTTGAGGATCAGCACCCGCTGCTTGTCCCGGTCGCCGGAGAAGCTCCTCCGCACGAGGTTCGCGAGGTTCGCGACCAGCTCGTCCTCGCTCCGTCCGGCCTCGCGAAAGAGCGCCGCGTCGGCCGCCGTCGCTACGGCCGCCGCCATGCAGAGGTATCCCGAGCGCCGCCCCATCACCTCGACGACGAAGGCCCGCCGATGCGCGCGCGCCGTGTCGCTGATGCGGTCGCAGGCGCCGACGATGGTGTTCAGCGCCGAGTCGACGCCGATGGCCGTGTTCGTGCAGCCGATGTCGTGGTCGATGCTCGCGGGCACCCCGACCAGCCGCACGCCGTGCTCCTGGGCCAGGGCGTGCGCCCCGGCGAGCGAGCCGTTGCCGCCGATCACCACGAGCCCCTCGAAGTCCGCCGCCGAGGCCGCAGCCTTGGCCCGCCCCTCGGGCGTGTAGAAGGGCTTGCATCGGGCCGAGCCCAGCATCGAGCCCCCGAGGTTCCCGTGGATCGACACCTCCGGGAGCGGAGCGACGCCGCCGGCGACCTCGCGGGTCAGCGGCCGAAAGCGCCGGTCGATGAGCCCCTGGTAGCCACGCTCGACGCCGACCACGGGAACGCCGCGCGCCGCGGCGAGGAAGACCACTGCGCGCACCGCGGCGTTCATCCCCGGAGAGTCCCCACCGCTCGTCAGCACCGCTACGGTCATGCGCGACCATCGCACGGGCGCCGCTTTTGCCGCTAGCAGGCTGCTGCAAAGGGCGACCCGACCGAGTCGCGAGTGAGTTTGCGTCGCCGGGTGCGTCCGCGAGCCGAGGAAATGTGGTGCATTTTGTAGGTGAGGGGATGGCGCCGGGGGGCGTGAAGGCGCCGCGAGGCGGCGCCGTCGCCTTTTGCAGCAGCCCGCCAGAGGCGACCGATTGGCGCGAAGGGCGGGGGGCCGCTGCCAAGCCGTCGCGCCAGACGGCGTGCGCCCGGCGACATCGCCCGTGAACGCGAGGCCGGCGAGGCTGGCTCGGTCCGTGCTCCTCCGCGACGCCAGAGAAAGGAGAGCCCCATGACCCAGACGAAGCGCCACACCGGCATGACCCTCGTGGAGATCCTCGTCGTCGTCAGCCTCATGGCCGTGCTCGGTACGGCCGTAGCGATGGCGGTGGTGCCCCGCATGCAGGACGCGCGCATCAAGGCGACGCAGGCGGATGCCCGCACCCTTCGAACGGCCGCCCAGAGCTACCTCATCGACTCGGGGGTGTGCCCCGGAAGCGTCGACCTGCTGCGCGCCGAGGGCTACCTCGACCGCGCCAGCCGGCGAACGGACGCCTGGGGCGGCGAGCTCCATGTGAGCTGCGGGGGAGGCGGCATCGACGTCCGGAGCCCGGGTCCCGACGGCGAGCTCGGCACCGAAGACGACATCGTGGTCCCGGACGCGCCGGCCTAGAGCGCCATGGAGGCGTCGCTTCGCCGGGCGCCGAGCGCGCGGCGAAGCGCGTCGTTTACGTCCGCCTCGCGGAGCGGCTTTCGGAGGATGGCCCGCGCGCCCGCGTTGATTCCCGCCACCACCGCGGCGGGGCGGGCCTGCGCCATCACGAGAACCAGCGGGATCGACTGGGTCCGCGGGTCACGCTTCAGCCGGGCGACGAGCTGGAGCGAGCGCAGCCCGCGCCGGCTCGCATCGACGATGGCGAGGCGTGGTCGCGGCTTGGCCGTGCAGAGATCGAAGGCGCGCCGATCGTCCGGTACGAAGCGCAACTCTCCGAGGCGCGCCACGGGCGTGCGCAGCGCGTCCAAGGTCGCGAGGTCGGCGCCCGCGACCACGATGGGTCGGGACACGCCGGGCGGGAAACTGCTGGTCATCCAAGCCCCGGGGCCGACGGCATGGTCTCGGCCCTCGTACGGGGAGTCGCGCGACGCGACGCGATGGGGTCAGGAAATGTGCGCCGGGGCGCACACGCTCACGCCGCGGCGCGCTTGGCCCGCCGGCCTTCACCGCCGAAGAGGTCGAGCATGCGCTCGAACCAGGCGTTCATCACCGCGTCGCCGGCGAGCGGCGCGAAGGGGCTGATCACCCGGCACCACTGGAAGGCGCCGAAGAGCCCGTAGTCCGCGTAGGCCGGGGCGTCGCCGGAGAGGAAGGACCCCGCGTCGAGCGCACGCCGGAAGGGCGCGAAGCCCGCTTGGAGCCGCGGGAGCGCGTCCTCGCGTCCCTCCGCAGCGTCCTCGAGGGAGCCCTCCACCCGCGGCGTTCGGGTCGCGCGGAAGTAGGCGGCGCTCGGGTCGTCGAGGGCCGCGCAGACGTCGGCGGCGATGAGCGGAAAGAGGGGCCGGATGGCGCGGTCGAGGATCAGCGCGTGTACGAGGCCGGCCTGCGCGAGCCCTAGCGCGCCGCCGAAGAGCGGACGCTCCGGGTGCGCGCGCTCGAGGTGCCGCGCGATGGCGAGGCTGTCCGGCACCCAGCGCTCCTCCTCCTGCAGCACCGGAAAGGTGGAGCCGCCCGACGGCGCGATGCCCTCCTTCTCCAGGAAGGTGCACGCGACGCTCTCGAAGGGGAGCCCCTTGTGCCGGAGCGCCATGCGCACCGGCCAGACGTAGGGGCTGAAGCGCACGTCCCGGTCGGCGGCGCAGAGCTCGAAGAGCCGACGCATGGCGCTCAATCGCTGAAGAGCGCGTCGACGTCCTTGCGCGTCAGGCCCTTGAGCGGGCTGCCCTCCGTCGAGAGCACGCTCTCCATGAGCGCCCGCTTCTTCGCGCTGAGCTCGAGGATCTTCTCCTCGACCGTGCCCTTGGCGATGATCCGGTAGACGTTCACGTGGCGCTGCTGACCGATGCGGTGCGCGCGATCGGTCGCCTGGTCCTCGACCGCCGGGTTCCACCAGGGGTCGAAGTGCACGACCGTGTCCGCGCCCGTCAGGTTCAGGCCCGTGCCGCCGGCCTTGAGGCTGATCAGGAAGACCCCGATGGAGTCGTCGTCGTTGAAGCGGTCCACGCGCTCGGCGCGATCCTTCGTCGACCCGTCGAGGTACTCGTAGGTGATCCCGTCCGCTTCGAGGGCGTCGCGGATGTGCTTGAGCATCGTGACGAACTGGCTGAACACCAGCACGCGGTGGCCACCGTTCACGGCGTTCACGAGGATCTCCCGGAGCGCCTGCAGCTTGCCGCTGTCGTCGTCCTGGAACTCCTTGTTCTCGAGCTTCATCAGCCGCGGATCGCAGGCCACCTGCCGGAGCCGCGTCAGCGCCGCGAGGATCTGGATCTGCGCCTTGGAGACGCCCTTCTCCTCGACCTCGCTCAGCACGCTCTTCCGTACCTCGGCGAGGATCTGCTTGTAGAGGAGCGACTGCTCCTCGCCCATGGGCACGACGAGCTCGTGCTCGATCTTCTCCGGCAGGTCGTCGGCCACGTCGGACTTGAGGCGGCGCAGCACGAAGGGCTGGATGGTGTTCCGGAGCCGCTTGGCGGTCTCCTCGTCGCCGCGGTCGATGGGCCGCGCGATCTTCTCCTCGAAGCTCTTCAGGTCGCCGAGGAGACCCGGGGACGCGAAGTCGAAGATCGACCACAGCTCGCTCAGCCGGTTCTCGATGGGCGTGCCCGTGAGCGCGAGGCGCCGGTCGCTCTTGAGCTTCTTCGCCGCGCGCGCCGTATGGCTCGCGGGGTTCTTGATGTGCTGCGCCTCGTCGAGGATGGCGTAGCGGAGGTCCAGGCGGCCGAGGAGCTCCTCGTCGCGGCGCATGAGCGCGTAGGACGTGATCATCACGTCGGCGCCCTCGAGCTCGTCCTCGCGGTCGAAGCGGTTTGGCC
>JBCDGX010000126.1:0-10910 GCA_038750805.1 Myxococcota bacterium | reverse complement strand
CGGATGTCGCCGACGGCGGTGGCCGCGGGGCCCTCGTCGCTGGCGGCCGGCGCGGGGTCGGCGGGGGCGCTGGCCGCGGCGGCGCCGGGCGCGGTGACGACGATCACGTCGCCGACCTGCGCGACCTCGCCCACGGCCGTGTTGATGGCGTCGATGGTGCCGGCGCGGGGCGCGCCGATGGTGACCGTCGCCTTGTCGGTCATCACCTCGACCATGGGGTCGTCCTCGGCGACGACGTCGCCGACGGCGACGTGCCACTCGACGATCTCGCCCTCGGTGACGCCCTCGCCGATATCGGGAAGCTTGAACTCGAAGCTCATGGTGCCCTCCTCGTGGTCCCGGCCGTCAGGGCTGGTACTCCGCCGTCTCGCGGAGCGCCGGCGTGATGCGGTGCTGGAGCGGCAGGTATTCCATCTCGAGCGTGTAGGGGAAGGGCGTGTCCCAGCCCGTGACGCGCACGGGCGGCGCCTCGAGGTGCACGAAGCACTTCTCGGTGACCATGGAGAGGAGCTCCGCCCCGAAGCCGCAGGCCTTCGGCGCCTCGTGCACGATGACGACGCGCCCGGTCTTCTTCACCGACGCCACGATGGTGTCGATGTCCACGGGCCAGAGCGTCCGCAGGTCGATGACCTCGGTGCTCACGCCCTCGGCCTCGATCTCCTCGGCGCTGGCGAGGGCCTCGAAGAGCATGGCGCCCCAGGCGATGACGGTGACGTCCTCGCCCTCGCGGACGACCTTGGCCTTGCCGATGGGCAGCTCGAGCTCGCCCTCGGGCACGTCCATCTTCACGGCGCGATACACGCGCTTCGGCTCGAAGAAGAGGACCGGGTCCGGGTCCTTGATCGCCGCCGTCAGGAGCCCCTTCGCGTCGTAGGGGTTCGAGGGGCAGACGACCTTCAGCCCCGCCGTGTGGATGAAGAGGCTCTCGGGCGACTGCGAGTGGTAATGGCCGCCGCGGATGCCGCCGCCCACGGGCGTGCGGATGACCATCGGGCAGGTGTACTCGCCGCCGGAGCGGTACCGGAACTTCGCCGCCTCGCTCACGATCTGGTCGAAGGCGGGGAAGATGAAGTCCGCGAACTGGATCTCCGGCACCGGCTTCATGCCGTAGAGGGCCATGCCGATGGCCGTGCCGATGATGCCGCCCTCGCTGAGCGGCGTGTCGATGACGCGGTCCTCGCCGAACTCGTCGAAGAGGCCTTGGGTGACGCGGAAGACGCCGCCGACCTTGCCGACGTCCTCACCGAGGACGACGACGTCGTCGTCGTCCCGCATCGCGATCCGGAGGGCGTCGTTGACGGCCTGCACCAGGTTCATCTCGGGCATCGCTGTCTCCTGAAAGGCGCCGCGGCGCTCAGTGGTGGTCCTTGGCGCGGGGGCCGGCGATGAGCTCCGCCGCCTGCTCCTCGAGGTGCCAGGGGCGCTCGGCGAAGACGCCGTCGAAGAGGGTCCCGAGCTCGGGCTTGGGCTTCTCCTCGGCGCGGGTGATGCACGCCTTGAGCTCGGCCTCGACGCGCTGCGTGAGCTCCTGCTCGCGGCCGTCGTCCCAGGCGCTCTTCGTCTCGAGGTGGCGGCGGAGGCGCACGATGGGGTCCGTGCGGCGCCACTGCTCGACCTCGTCCTGCACGCGGTAGGCGCGCGGGTCGTCGGAGGTGGAGTGCCCGCCGACGCGGTAGGTGAGCATCTCGACGAGCGCCGGGCCCTCGCCGCGGGCGGCGCGCTCGACGCACTCGCGGACGACCTTGTAGGTGGCGAGGATGTCGTTGCCGTCGACGCGAACGGCCGGGACGCCGTAGGCGATGCCCTTGTCGGCGAAGGTCTTCGAGGCGGTCTGCTTCTCGCTCGGGACGCTGATGGCCCAGCGGTTGTTCCGGCAGAGGAAGATGACCGGTGCCTTCATCACGCCGGCGAAGTTCATGCCCGTGTGGAACTCGGCGGAGCTCGTCGCGCCCTCGCCGAAGTACACGCTCGTGACTTCGTCCGTGCCCTTCTTCCACGCCGCCCAGGCGAAGCCCACGGCCTGCGTCATCTGCGTCCCGATGGGCGAGCTGACCGACCCGAAGCGGAAGGCGCGACCCGTGTAGTGATCCGGCATCTGCCGGCCCTTCACGAGGTCGTCCGCGTTCCCGTACATGTTGTCCACGTACGTCTGGAGCGGCATGCCGCGGTAGAGCAGCGCGCCGAACTCCCGGTAGCAGGGGAAGATCCAGTCCTGCGGGCGCATGGCCGCGGCGGAGCCGAGGATGCAGGCCTCCTCGCCGAGGCTGCCGATGTGGAAGCCGATGCGGCCTTGGCGCTGGAGGCGCTCGAGCTGCACGTCGATGGTGCGCGTGCGGACCATCGACTCGTAGAGGTCGACGACCTTCTCGAGGGGTAGCTGGGGGTCCGCCGGACCCGTGCTCCCGTCTTGCGCGATGACCGTCACCACCTCGTCGTCGAAGGACGACTCGGGCGTGCGGATCGGAACCACTTGCTCCTGCGTCTGCATCGTCAGCTCCTGGGCTCGGCGCCCCGGCCGGTCACCCGGCCCGTGAACGGAGTGGCGAGCACTCCGAACGTTCGTTCGTATTCCCCAACTCGAATGAACGCGCCGAACGAGCCGGCGACGCTCAGACGACCGCCAGCCGGCGCTTCGTGCCGTAGCGGTCGACCCCCGCGGTGCGCTCCGTCCCCGTGAGCACCCCGTGGAGAAAAGCCTCGGCCGCCCGATAGCTCGATCGCACGAGCGGGCCGGAGGCGACGAAGCGGAAGCCCATGGCCTCACCCGCTTCGCGATAGCGTTCGAACTCCGCCGGCTCGACGTAGCGCTGCACGGGAGCGTGCTTCTTCGTCGGGCGGAGGTACTGGCCGAGGGTCAGGACGTCGACGTCCGCCCCGCGGAGGCGCTGCATCGCGTCGAGCACCTCGTCCTCGGTCTCGCCGAGGCCGACCATGATCGAGGACTTCGTGACGTTGGCGCCGGCGTCCTTGGCCCAGCGGAGCACGTCGACGCTGCGCTCCCAGCTGCAGCGCGCGTCGCGGATCGTCCGCTGGAGTCGGGGCGGGACCTCGACGTTGTGGGCGAAGACGTCCGGGGCGCCGTCACGGATGACGGTCTCGACGTCCTTACGGACGCCCTGGAAGTCGCCGAGGAGGACCTCGACCAGGAGCTTCGGCGCGTGGTGCTTGATGCGGCGGATGGTCTGAGCGACGTGCGCGGCGCCGCCGTCGAGGAGGTCGTCGCGGTCGACCATCGTCATGACGACGTAGGCCAGGTCGAGCTGCGCGAGGGCGAGGGCCGTGTTCTCCGGCTCCCGCGGGTCGACGAAGCCGCCGGGGTCTCCGGTGTGCACCGAGCAGAAGCGACACCCGCGCGTGCAGGTCTCGCCCAGGATCATGATGGTCGCCGTGCCCTGGCCCCAGCACTCGAAGATGTTGGGGCAGCGCGCCTCTTCGCAGACCGTGTTGAGCTCGAGGCCGTGCACGGTGTCCTTGAGCGCCTGGAACCGTTCGTGGTTCTCACCGCTCGGAAGGCGCACACGGAGCCAGTCGGGCTTCTTCGCAGGCAGGGTCATGTCGGAGAGCTAGCGCCAGATGACGCCCCCGAAAGCAGGGACGGCACGACGGCTCACGCTACGGGGACCCCGAGGCGGTGTCAAATGGCCGAAATCATGACGTTTTGATGCGCTCCGCGGCCCTTCACGGCGGTTGATCAGGGCCGGGCGCGGCGTCGCTTTCGGCGTCAGGGGTCCGCGCGCCGGGTGCCTAACGAAATTCGGTGCCGTGGGACGCGAGAGCGCTCACGCCATCGATTCGTTAGGCCCAAAACATCGGATCGCGGACCGCCGCCAGGCGTTCGGCGACCCCGCGGAGCTCGTCCGTCGCGTCGAGGAGCTCGAGGCCGACCCCCGGCCAGCCTCGCTCGGAGGCCGCCCGCAGGAAGACCGCCCGGCAGCGCACGTCGAAGGGACCCTCGAGGCGCGTACCGTCGCTGACACGCAGCTCGAGGCGGAGCTCCTGCCCCTCTTCGAAGCCCTCGGCGAAGGTGGCCAGGAAGATCCCGAGCTCCCCCTCGAGGCCCTCCCAGAAGCAGCTCTCGCTCTCCGGGGCGAGGATCAGCTCCTGGAGTACGGGGGCGAGGTGCATGCCCGAGCGCTCGTCGTCCGCCTCCTCGGCGTCCGCTTCGCCCGCCGAGAAGGCGGCGTCGAGCTCGGTATCGTCCGCTTCGGGGGCTTCCCCGGTGTCCTCGGCGGCGTTCGCCTCGGGAGCCTCCACCTCGTGCAGCTCCGGGTCCTGGACCTCGCGGAGCTCGGTCTCGCCGCTCTCCTCCCGGCCGACGACATCGTCGCCCTCGGCCTCCACGGGGAGGTCGGACACGGAGAGCTCGGCAGACGAGGTGGTAGACGACATCTTCTTCCCCAAAACGGTCCTTATGGAATTATCTGGTGCTACGCAAGTGGCGCCCGGGGTGTTCCCGTGAACTTCCCGTCGCCTTCGCGCGAACGCCGCCAGCGGCGTCGGCACGCGAGCCTCAGCGTTACCGATGTGACCGGAGAGCACCCTTTCGGGTCATATCTCTATCGCTCGGAGGTCGTTTCACGCTGCGTGAGGGCTTCGCGGAGGCTCGCTTCGAGGACCCGGAAGAGCCGGTCGAGGTCGTCATCGTCGATGGTCAGGGGCGGGACGACGTACACGACGTCCCCGAGTGGCCGCAGATTCACGCCACGCGCCCGCGCCGCCGCCTGCACCACGCGCCCAGCGCGCCCGTAATAGCCTTCGTCCCCGAGGTCGCAGGCGCCGAGGAGCCCGAGGGTGCGCGCGCGGCGGATGCCCGGGAGCCGCCCGAGGCGCTCGAAGGCCTCGGCCAACATCTCCGCCTTGCGGGCGACCTGGGCGAGCACCTCCTCGTCCCGAAAGACGGCGAGCACTTCGCGCGCCACGGCCGCGCCCAGGGGATTGCCACAGAAGGTGTGCCCGTGGAGGAGCGCGCGGCGCGCATCGCCGCGGAAGCCATCGAAGATGCGCTCGGTGGTCAGCGTGGCGCTGAAGGGGAGGATGCCGCCGCTGAAGCCCTTCGCCGTGCAGAGCAGGTCCGGGACGACGTCTGCGTGCTCGCAAGCCCACATGCGGCCCGTGCGCCCGAAGCCCGTGAAGACCTCGTCCGCGATGAGGAAAGTCCCCGCGCGGTCGCAGGCCTCTCGGAGCCGGCGAAGGAGCGCGGGCGCGTAGGTCCGCATGCCGGCGGCGCCCTGGACGAGCGGCTCGACGATGAGGCCGGCCACGCTCGCTCCCTCGGCGTCGAGCTCGGCCTCGAGGCGGGTGACCGCGGCCTCCCATTCGTGCGCCTCGCGGAGCTCCGGGCGGTCGTTCTTCCCGAAGAGGAGCGGCGCGAACACCCCGCCGAGCTCGTCGAGGGCACCCACGCTCATCGCCCCGACCGTGTCGCCGTGATACGCGCCCGGCAGCGAGAGGAAGCGGCGTCGCGCCGGCGCTCCGTTCTGCTGCCAGTACTGGAACGCCATCTTCAGCGCGATCTCGACGGCGGTGCTCCCGTTGTCGCCGTAGAAGACGCGGCTCAGCGTCCGGTCGCCGCGCGGGGCGACGGCCACGAGCTCCTCGGCGAGCCGCGCCGCCGGCTCGTGGGTCGTTCCGGCGAGGGCCACGTGGGCGAAGCGCTCGAGCTGGGTCTTCGCCGCCGCGAGCAGGCGGGGGTGTCCGTAACCGAGCGCGGCGCACCACCAGGAGCTGGTCGCGTCCAGGTAGCGCCGACCGTCGAGGTCCTCGAGGTAGGCGCCGTCCGCGCGGCCGACGACGATGGGATCGCGGGTCTCGTGGTCCTCGCTCGCCGTGTAGGGGTGCCAGACGTGGGCGCGGTCGAGGGCGACCAGCGCATCGCGCGTGTCCGCGGAGACGGGCATCGGCGGACCATGCCAGGTTCCGACGCGCGATCCATGCGTCCTCAGCTGGTGAGTCATGGTTCAGATCGTCCGTCGCCAGTCGTAGACAACGCCGTGCCGCGCCGCCGTCGTCACTCGGACGCCTTCTCGACTGCGCCTGCGGGAGTTCGCGTCCTTTACGTGGACGACGACCCGACGATGCACTTCGTGGTGCGGCGGAGCCTCTCGGAGGGGGGCTTCCAGGTGGAGACCTGCGCCGGCGCTCGCGACGCGCTCCGCCGGCTCTCGGAGGCCGCCTTCGACGTCGTCGTCACGGACCTGAGCATGCCGGGCATCGATGGTCTCGGCCTCGTCGAGGCGGTGCGGCGGATCCGCCCCGAGATGGCCTTCATCGTGGTCACGGGCCGTGCGGAGCTGGAGCTCGGAGAGGGCCACGCCGGCGACCCGGCCATCGTCGGGGTGCTTCAGAAGCCCTGGGAGCGGAGGGAGCTGCTCGAGCTCCTCAAGCACGCGAGCCGGCGCGTCTCGCGGGTCCGCCGGCGCATCTCCTCGGTGCCCGAGGGGAGCCCGGCGCATCACCCTCCCATCCTGCTCGTCGAGGACGATCCGCAAGACGCCTTCCTCCTTCAGCGCCTCTTCGCCCGGAGCGACCTCGCGCGGCCCGTCGAGCACGTCGAGCGCCTCGCGGACGCCGAGGCGCGGCTCGCCCGCGGCGCCTACTCCGCCGTCTTCACGGACCTCTCGCTTCCGGACGCCCTCGGCCTCGACTGCGTGCGGCGGCTCCGGCAGGCGAACGATGACGTCCCGCTGGTCGTCATCAGCGGCTCGGCGGACCTGGACCTCGCGACGCTCGCCCTCGAGGCGGGCGCCCACGAGTACCTCTCGAAGGACGCGGCCGATGCCGGCAGCCTCTCCCGGGCGCATCGCTTCGCGAAGGCGCGACGCCGCTCCGAGCGGAAGCTGGCGGACCGCGCCCATTACGACCCGCTCACGGGCCTGGCGAATCGGAGCCTCTTCGGGGATTTGCTCGGTCGCTCGCTCCGAGAGGCCCGACGCCACGAGGAGCGGGTCGGCCTGCTCTACCTCGACCTCGACGGCTTCAAGGCCGTGAACGACACCCAGGGGCATGCCGCGGGCGACGCGGTGCTCCGGCACGTGGCCCGGCGCCTCGAGGCGGCCGTCCGCGTCGACGACTCCGTCGCTCGGCTGGGCGGCGACGAGTTCGCGATCATCCTCCATGACGTGCACGACGAGCGCGCGGCGGCGAGCCTCCGCGAGCGCGTCCGCGAGAGTCTCGCCACGCCCGCCAAGCTGCCGGCCGGACCCTACGTCGTGCGGGCCAGCATCGGCCTCGCGCTCTCGGTGGCGAGCGATACGAGCGAGGAGCTCATCCGGCGCGCCGACGGCGCGATGTACCGGGTGAAGTCGCTCTCCCAGCAGAATACGGCCTAAGAGCTGCTGTCTGCGGCGTGGCCGCGGAGAAGACCCGCTAACCGCTCTCGGGGGGCGCGTCCCGGCGGGCGAGGGCCTCGGCCTCGCGGCGCTCCAGGCGCCGGCGGGAGAGTCCGAGGGTGATGGCGACGGTCAGCGCCAGCACGATCACGGCCAGCGACGCCCCGTTCGGCACGTGGAAGAGGTCATGGATGAGCATCTTGCCGCCGATGAAGGTGAGGATGACGGCCAGCGCGTACTGGAGTTCGTGGAACTCCTTCACGGCGTTCTCGAGCACGAAGTAGAGCGAGCGGAGCCCCATGATCGCGAAGATGTTCGACGTGAAGACGATGAAGGGCTCGGGCGCGACGGCGAGCACGGCCGGGATCGAGTCGAGGGCGAAGACCAGGTCCGTCCACTCGATGACGATCAGCGAGAGGCCGAGCGTGGTGAGCGCCCGGCGTCCCTCGTAGCGCGTCACGAAACTCCCGGGCTCGCCGACGCCCGGCGGCGCGCAGCGGAGGAAGCGGCGCAGGCGCTCGACGAAGCCGCCGGGGTTTTCGGCCTCCTCGTCGCCACCGCCCTTGAAGAGCTTCAGTCCGGTGAACACGAGGTAGGCGCCGAAGACGTAGAAGAGCCACGAGAAGCGGTGGAGCAGCCAGAGCCCGCCGAGCAGCATCCCGCCGCGCATCACGATGGCCCCGAGGACACCCCAGAAGAGCACCCGATGGCGGTGCTCCTCGGGCACCCCGAACTGCTGGAAGACCAGCGCGATGACGAAGATGTTGTCGACGCTGAGGCTCTTCTCGAGCAGGTACGCCGTGAGGTAGCGCGTCGCCGCGACGCCGCCGTGGCCGCCCGCGGGCAGGGGCGCGCCGCCGGCGCCGAGCAGCGTGGCGCCGCCGTAGCCCGACTCGAAAACGAGGTACACGACGCCCGTGAAGGACGTGCCCACGGTGATCCAGAGGGCCGTCCACCGCAGCGCCTCCTTCGCACCGACCGCGCGGGCCGACCGGCGGAAGACGCCGAGGTCCAGGGCCAGGAGCACCGCCACGATGGCGAAGAAGCCCGCCCAGAGGGCCGTCACGCGCCGCGTCTCCTCACGAAAGGGGTGTAGTTCCCGCGAATCCCCCTGTCGACGCGGTGGGCCCTAGTCGCCCTCGCCGAAGGCCAGGGTGTAGGCGAAGCGCACGGGGCCGCCCCGGGGCGGCGCGCCGAAGCGGAGGCCGCGGCCGGCGGTCGCCACGCAGCGCGAGAAGCGGGCGTCGCCGAGCGTCGCGCCCTCGACCTGCACGCGGCTGACGCCCGTCCCGGGGCCCACGGTGAACGCCAGGATGAGCTGCCCCTCCTGCAGCGCCCCCCGCTCGAGGTAGCCGTCATAGCAGGCGCGGAGGGCGTCCCCGATGCCGCGCATGGCCGTCGCGACGGTGCGTGCTTCGAGGCGCCCCGTGCCGTCGACGCGCTCGCCGAGCGTGGCCACGACGCCCGCCGCGAGGGGGCGGTCCCGCTCCACGACCACCGTGGCGTCGTTGGCCACCCCGACCGACGCCTCGATGCCCGTCCGCTCGCGGATGACGGTTCGTACGGCGGGCCGGGAGGTCTGGGGCAGACAGGCCTTCAGCCGGTCGGCGAGGTCATCGAGGCGGTCCTCGAGGGCCTCGACGGCCTGCGCGGCGTGCTGGCGGAGCTCGAGCGAGTCCGCCGTCATCTGCGCCTCGGCGTCCCGGAGGAGCTCCACGGTCGCCGTGATCTGCCGGGTGACGACGTCGAGGCAGCGGAGCTCTTCGCCCGCGCGGCGCCGGGCCTCCGCCAGGTCGATCTCCTGCGCTGCAGCGCGCGACGTCCCCAGAAGGGGAGCGAGGAGAGCGGCCAGAACGAAGACGGATGCGGGGCGGACCATGTCCTTCAGACGCGCGAAGCAGCGGAAGGCTTCACGGGACCGACGCGCGGCGGCGTTCCGCGCGTGCGCTCACCGGTCTAACGTTCGGCCGCGAACTCCGACCCAGGCACGCACATACGCCCGTCCGGTGCGGCGTCGCACAAAGGCTGTCGGCATGAAACGCCACCCCTCCTTTCCTTTCCTGGCCCTCGCGCTCCTCGCGGGGGCGCCCTCCCTGGCCTTCGCCCAAGACCCGCCGCCCCCGCCCGAGGGGGCCGAGTCCGCGGACGGAGAGGGAGCGGAAGGAGAGCCCACGGACGAGGGACCCGTTCCTCCCGCGGTCGCCGACTTCGTCGAGGCGCCCTGGCCGGAGGCCGTCGAGCCGGGGGAGGAGCCCGTCGCCGTCCTCCTCGAGATCGTCGTCGCCGTCGACGGCTCGGTGAGCGAGGCGCAGGTCCTCGAAGGACCCGAGGCCTTTCACGCAGGCGCCCTCGAAGCGGTCCGGGCGTTCCGCTTCACGCCGGCCCGCGTGGGCGGCGAGGCCGTGGAGGCGCGCATTCGCTTCCAGTACGTCTTCGAGCCCCCGCCGCCGCCGCCGGAGCCCGAGCCCCCGGCGGCCGGGCGCCTCGAGGGACGCGTGCTCGCGCCGGACGGCGACGAGGCCATCGCCGGGACCCGCATCCTCCTCTCGGGCATCACGGACCCCTCCGTGGAGGCCGAGACCACGGTGGACGAGGACGGCGCCTTCGCCTTCGAGGAGCTCCCGCCGGGCGATTACCTGCTCAACCTCGAGGCCCTCGGCTACGAGAGCAGCGAGGCGACGGAGACCGTCGCCGCCGGCGAGGCCACGGAGCTCATCTACCGGCTTCGCCCGGAGCGCGAGGGCCGCGGCGAGGACTTCGGCCTCTCGGCGCGGGCACGCGTCGATCCGCCCCCGCGCGAGGTGACGCGCCGGGTCATCCGGCAGGAGGAGCTGACGCAGATTCCGGGCACGCGCGGCGACGCGCTCCGGGCCATCGAGATCCTCCCCGGCGTCGGCCGGCCGCCCTTCGGGAGCGGCCAGGTCATCATCCGCGGCTCGGCGCCGAACGACTCCGAGATCTTCTTCGAGGGCATTCCCGTTCCGCTGCTCTATCACTTCGGCGGTCTAACGAGCATCTACAACTCGCGGCTGCTCACGCAGATCGATTTCGTGCCCGGCAACTTCTCGTCACGCTACGGCCGGCGGACGGGCGGCATCATCGAGGTGGAGACCCGGGACCCCGCGACCGACGGCCTTCATGGCGTCGTGGAGTTTGGCGTGATCGATACCTCGATCCTGGCGGAGTTTCCCGTCGGAGAGAACGCCAGCATGGCCTTCGGCTTTCGCCGCAGCCTGATCGACATCTTCTTCAACGCCATCGTCCCGGACGACCTCTTCTCGGTTACGCAGGTGCCGGTCTATTACGATTGGCAGTCCATCCTGACCTGGCGGCCGACCCCGAAGGACCGGCTTCGCTTCCAGCTCTACGGTGCGTCCGACACCTTCGCGCTCAACATCGACGACGGCATCGGCGAGGACCCGGCGGTCAGCGGCAACCTCGGCCTGACGACGCGCTTCGCCAACTTCCAGATCGGCTGGGACCGGCAAATCGACGATGACACGGAGCTCGACATGGAGGTCGCGTACGGGCCTCAGGGCTTCGACTTCGGTCTCGGTGACAGCCTCGACTTCGACCTCTTCG
>JBCDGX010000125.1:0-10945 GCA_038750805.1 Myxococcota bacterium | reverse complement strand
GCTCAGGAAGATCTGGTCGCTGACCAGGTTGAAGTAGGCGTTCGCCTCGACGGAGAAGAACTCGCTCTCCTGCACGAGGTAGCCCACCTCGAAGCTCACCATGCGCTCCGGGTCGAGGTCCTGGTTGCCGACGCCGAAGGCCGTGATGCCGCGGACCGGCGTCGCGTTCGGCGTGTTGATGTAGGACTCCGAGAACGTCGGCGCCCGGAAGGCGGTGCCCGCCGAGAGGCGAATGGTCTGGCGCTCCGTCGGGTGTAGGAGCACCGCGCCGCGCGGCGAGAACTGCGGACGGCTCAGGAGGGGGTGCCGGTCGACGCGGCCGCTGAGCACGAGCTCGAGGAAGGAGCCGTAGCGGAAGGTGTCCTGAAGGAAGGCGTTCCCGTGATGCTGCGTGCGCACGGTCTCGTCGTCGCCGAAGAGAAGCCAGTCCCAGTCGACCTCCTTGAAGCGGTAGCCGCCGCCGATGATCAGCGTGTTCGAGATGGCGCCGCGGCTGACGTCGTTCTGGTAGACGACCTCCGCGTCGATGACGTCCGCCCGGCGCACCTCCGCCGTCTGCCCCCGATCGATGCCGTTCGGGACGATGCCCGCGTTGCCGTGCTGTGTGCCGAAGCGGTTCCAGAAGACCCGCGCGCTCAGGCCCGTGTCCGACCGCGCGCTCAGGAAGGTCTGCGCGTAGCGTCCGTCCTCGAGGTAGAGTTCGCGAAGACGGCTGAGGCCCTGGAAGACCGAATCGATGGTCGCGATGGCCGTGCCGCCGCGCACGACCACGCCGGCGTCGTCGAAGCGGAGCTCGCCTTCGCCGCTGAAGTTCAGGCGCGAGAAGCCCCGATCGCCGGCCCGGGCGAAGGCCCCCCGGTCCACGCGCTCGGGCCCGACGACCCGCGCGAACTGGTCGATCTGCTCGTAGCCGCCGGTGAGGCGCAGGCCGAAGGGCCCACGCCGCACGTTGGTCCCGGCGACGGTGCGGAGCTGCCCCTGGTTGCCGGCCATGGCGCTCACGTAGGTGCCGCCCTCGCCGACGGGGCGCGTGATGATGTTGACGACGCCCGTGAAGGCGTCCGCGCCGTAGAGCGCGCTGGCCGGGCCGCGCACGACCTCGATGCGCTCGATGTCCTCACCGTTCAGCGGGATGAGGTTGGGGAAGGTGCC
The DNA here is from genome assembly GCA_038750805.1 of Myxococcota bacterium. Taxonomy (GTDB): domain Bacteria; phylum Myxococcota_A; class Polyangia; order Polyangiales; family Houyiibacteriaceae; genus CALCTH01. Next base: position 9,793 of record JBCDGX010000125.1, on the reverse strand, counting down.
GCCGAGGAAGTCGAGGTACACGCTGCGGCCGTCGATGAGGACGATGGCGCGGTTGGAGATGCGCTGGTTCAGGCCCCGGACGCTGAGCTGGATGTTGCCCGGGCTCGTCTCCATCAGGTCCACGCCGGCCACACGCCGGAGGTTGGCGAGGGGCTGGGAGACGCCGCTCAGGCGGTAGTCCTGCGCCGTCACGACGGCGAGCGAGTTCGGCGCGTTCAGGCGCGACTGCTCGGCACGCGACGCACTGACGACCTGCTCCTGGTAAATCTCGTCGCCGCGCTGCGCGCCGACGTCGAGCCCCGGCTGCTCCGGCGCCTCGGCGGCCGGCAGCGCCTCGGCGGCCTCGGGGGTGCTGGCGGTCTCGGCGGCCTCCGCCGGCGCCGCCACCTGGCTCGCCTGGAGATCCGCCCGGAGCTGGCGAAGGTCCGCGGCCTGGCTTCGGAGGTTCTCGCTGTCCGAGGCCTCGGCCAGGAGCTCGAGGCGCGACGCGGCGCTGTCGAGGCTGGCCAGCTCGGCTTCGGTGACCGTCACGGCGCGCCCCTCCGAGGGCGCGGCCTCCGGCTCCGGAGCGGCCTCGGGCTCGGCGGGTTGCGAGCGGGCGCGCAGGGACGCGACGAAGGGCTCGATCTCCTCCCGGTCGGGCGGGTCGGACTCGAGGTAGCGCTCGAGGTAATCGGCGGCCTCGTCCCAACGCTCGAGCTCGAGGTAGGCCCGGCCGATATTGAACAGAACGTTCGGATGGGGAAGGATGGCGTAGGCCTCTTCGAGCTCCGCGATCCCGGCCTCGCTCTGGCCGGCCTCGATGAGGCGCATGCCCGCGCGGAAGTGCCGGCGCGCCTCGGTGCGCTCGTCTGCGTGCACCGGTGAGGCCGTGAAGAGGGCGAGCAGCGCGAGGGTAGCGGCCAGAGGGCGCCGCCACCCCGACGGCCCGGGCCGGAGATGGAAGTCCTTGGAGGGCACGTCAGTCTGCGTAGGGGTCCAGGCGGTAGTCGAGGGCGGACATGCGCGGCGCCGGCTCCATCGCCGCGGGGCGCGGGCGCCGGCGCGTCATGCGCGTTGCGCGGGGCTCGGGGCGTTCCGCCACGGGCGCCGCGGGCACCTCGGTCAGCGTGGCGCTCACGTCGAGACGCTCGCCGCGCAGGGTCCGGGTCACCGTGAAGACCTGGTGGCCTTCGAGATGGAAGCGGAAGGTCACTTCGCGCCCGGGCTCCGCCTCGGCGCCGGCCCACTCGAAGTCCGCGGGGGTCGGTCCCCGGCGCCCCTCTTCGCCCTCGATCTCCACCATGGCGCCGGGCGGGTCCGAGCGGAGCGAGACGAGCATGGGCGCGGCGGGCGCGGGGTCGACCGTGGGCGCGGTCTCGGGAGCCGCCGGGCTCGCTTCGGCGGCGACCGGCGCCGGCGTGTCCGCCGCAGAGTCGCCGCCACCGAGGACCACGCTCAGGAGGCCACCGAGGGCGCCGAAGACGAGGAGCCCCGCCGCCGCGGCGAGGATGCGCTTGGTCTGGGCGTCCGGGCGTGGCGCGACGGTGCTGACGCTCTGGAGCATCGCCGGCGCCGTGAAGGACATCGACTGCGACATGGACCCGGGGTCGCCGTTGCCGCGGTAGCCGAGGTCCTGCGCCGTCTGCTTGAGCACCTGGAGGAGCTCGTTCATCGACGCGAAGCGATTCTCCGGCCGCTTCTCGAGGCAACGCCGGACGACACGCTCGAGGGCCGCCGGGAGCTCGAGCCCCGGGGCTCGCTCGGCGAAGGCCGGCGGCGCGTCCTGGATGTGCGCCATGAGCAGGTTGACCGAGCCATCCCTCTCGAAGGGCACCTTGCCCGTGAGCATCTGGTAGAGGCAGACGCCGAGCGAGTAGACGTCCGTGCGCGCGGCCGTCGGGTTCGACGTCGCCTGCTCCGGCGACATGTACTTCGGCGAGCCCATGAAGAGCCCCGTCTGCGTCATGTCCTCGGCGTCCTCGAGGTCCTTCACGAGGCCGAAATCGAGCACCTTCACGTGCGGCCGGTCCTCGTCCGCGTGCTGCTCGAGGAAGATGTTCGCCGGCTTCAGGTCCCGGTGGATCAGCCCGAGCCCGTGGGCCTCGCGGAGCGAGCGACAGATCTGCTCGCCGACGGCGATCACCTCGGGCGGGGAGAGCGGCCCTTCGCGCAGCCGGTGGTGCAGCGGCCGCCCCTCGAGGAGCTCCATCGCGATGAAGTAGATGTCGTCCTCGGTGCGCCCGTAGTCGAAAATCGTGACCGTGTTCGGGTGCCGGAGCTTCGCGGAGGTCTCCGCCTCGAGGAGGAAGCGCTTGTGGAAGTCGTCGTCGTGGCCCGTGTGGCGCGGATCGAGGATCTTCAGCGCCACCTCGCGACCGAGGGGCTCCTGGCGCGCGCGATAAACCTTCCCCATGCCTCCGCGCGCGATGCGCGCGAGGATCTCGAAGCGACCCGCGATGACACGACCGATCAGCTCGTCGTGGATCGGGGGGGGCGAACGGTCGCGGTCCTTGCCCGCAGCCCCTGAGCGCTCAGCCATTTCTTCTCACCCCACGCACAGCTTACCTCAGCTTCCCGAAGAGTGCGGCTTCTCGCCGTTTCGTCGCGATCGCGCGACCTTGGGGCCCCTTTTCGGACCATGTACCCATCGATATGTCCCCCGGTGGAAAGGAACGTCCGATGACGAGAGACCGGATCAGCGTGGGCATCGTGCAGACCACGCCGGCCTTCGACGATCTGGAGGCTGGGCTCGCGATCGTCGACAGCCGCGTTCACGACGCGGCGGCGGCCGGCTGCGAGCTCGTCACCCTGGGCGAGACCTTCCTGCCGGGCTACCCGGTCTGGCTCGACGCCAGCCCCGGCGCGGCGCTCTGGGACCACGCGCCGGTCAAGGAGGCCTTCGCGCGTATGCGCCGGCAGTCCGTGGTGGTGGGCAGCGCGGCGACGGACCGGCTCGCGGCGGCGGCGAAGGACGCTCGCGTGACGCTCGTGATCGGCGTTCAGGAGCGCGTGGAGCACGGGCCGGGCGCGCACACCCTCTACAACGCGCTGCTCACCTTCACGCCGGACGGTCGCCTCGCGAACCACCATCGGAAGCTGGTGCCCACCTACACGGAGCGCCTCGTCTGGGGCCCCGGGGACGGCGACGGCCTGGTCGCGGTGGAGCACGAGGGCGTGCGCGTCTCGAGCCTGGTCTGCTGGGAGCATTGGATGCCCCTCGCCCGGCAGGCGCTCCACGCGCAGGGCGAGGACGTGCACGTCGCCGTGTGGCCGACGGTGCACGAGCGCCATCAGATCGCGAGCCGCCACTACGCCTTCGAGGGGCGCTGCTTCGTGCTGGCCGCGGGGCAGCTCGGGCGCGTGCGTGACCTGCCCGAGGGCCTTCGGCCCGACGCCCCCGCGGACACCTTCGTGCTCTCCGGCGGGAGCGCGATCTACGGCCCCGATGCTCAGGCCCTCGTGGAGCCGGTCTTCGAAGAGGACACCACGGTGATGGCCGAGCTCGACCTGACGCGCATCGACGCCGAGGCGATGACCCTCGACGTGACCGGGCACTACCACCGCCCGGACGTCTTCCGCTTCGGGGTCGACCGCACGCGGCGCGAGCCGCAAGGCTGAGCCGGGCCGCCGTAGGCTACCTTCCCCCGGATGCAGCTCACGCTCCCCATCCCGGAGCTCGACGGCGTCCCCGAGGGCGAGCCGCGCCCGCCGGACCGGATCTACTGCAACCGGAGCCTCCGCCTCGACCAGATCGCCTGGGTCGGCTTCGACATGGACTACACGCTCGCCGTCTACCGGCAGGCGCAGATGGACCGGCTGACCCTCGAGGCGGCGCTCGCGAAGCTCGTCGACGGCGGCTATCCGCCCTGGCTCCTCGCCTGCGATTACCGGCCCGAGTTCCCCATCCGCGGGCTCCTCGTCGACCGGAAGCTCGGCAACGTCCTCAAGATGGACCGCTACGCCTACGTGACCCGCGCCTACCACGGCACGCGCGAGCTCACGAAGGAGGAGCGGCGCGCCGCCTACCACACGCGCCGCCTTCGCCCCGGCTCGGCGCGCTACCACTGGGTCGACACGCTCTACGCGCTGCCCGAGGTCACGCTCTACGCGGCCGCCGTCGACGCGCTCGAAGGGCGCGGCATGGCCGTCGACTTCGACGCGCTCTTCGGCGACGTGCGGGAGGCCGTGGACGCCTCGCATCAGGACGGGAGCATCCTCGACCGCATCCTCGCGGACCCGGACGCTCACGTGGAACGGGACCCGCGCCTCGGGCACACGCTCCACCAGCTCCGCTCGTCCGGGAAGCGCATCTTCCTGCTGACGAACTCGGGGCCCGAGTACACCGAGTCGATGATGGCCCATCTCCTCGCCGGCGGGCCGAGCGACTACACGAGCTGGCGCTCGTACTTCGACCTCATCGTCACCTTCGCGCGGAAGCCGAGCTTCTTCTCGGGCAAGGCACCCTTTCGGCCCGCCGGCGGGGGCGCGCCCATCGCGCCCGAAGGGCTCGCGCGGGGCGAGGTCTACACCGGGGGCAACCGCGACGGGCTCGAGGAGAAGCTCGGCGTGGCCTCCGATCGCGTCCTCTACGTCGGCGATCACATCTACGGCGACGTGCTCGCCGCGAAGAAGCAGACGGCCTGGCGCACGCTGATGATCGTCCAGGAGATGGCGCAGGAGCTCGAGACGCACCGCCGCCTCGCGCCGGCGATCGAGCGCCTCGGCGAGCTCGACGCCCACCGGGTGCGCCTCCACGACGAGCTTCGCCACCACCAGGCGCGCTCCAAGCAGCTCGAGAAGCGGAAAGCCGAGGGAGAGCTCTCGCCGGCCGACGAGGCCGAGCGCATCCGGCACCGGCACGCGGCCATGCGCCTCCGAAACCGAACGCGGATCACGGACGCCGAGCACGAGGCCCTCGAGGACCGGGTGGCCGACGCCTTCCACCCGTACTGGGGCTCGCTCTTCAAGGCGGGCCCGGAGCTCACGTCCTTCGGCAACCAGGTCGAGCGCTACGCGGGGCTCTACACGTCCCGGGTCACGAACCTCCTCCGCTACTCGCCGATGCACTACTTTCGGAGCCCCAACGACCAGATGCCGCACGAGCTCGCCTGAGCCCCCAAACGGCGAAGGCATGTGAGTGAACGCGGAGTGTCCATGGGGAAACGGGCTTCAGGCGTCCTCGAGCGCGTACGTTTCGGGGTGGTGAAGATGCAGCAGACCTTTCTTCGCGCGGCGCTCAGCGCTCTCCTCTTCGCCGGCTGCGGCAGCTCCGGGCCCTCGGCAGACGCCGGGACCGGTGGCTCCGACGCCGGCGGCTCCGACGCCGCGCTCGACGCCGAGGTGGACGCGGGGCCGGATCCGGGCTGCGAGACGGTGGAGTGCGCGCCCCTCGAGCGCTGCGTCGCGCCCGAGGGCGACCCCGAGTGCGTGTGCCTCGACGGCTACGAAGGCGACCCCTGCGCGGACGTCGACGAGTGCGTGGCGGGCACGGACGATTGCGACGCGAACGCCACCTGCACGAACACGCCGGGCGCCTTCGAGTGCGCGTGCGACGCGGGCTTCGAGGGCGACGGACGCAGCTGCACGGACCTCGACGAGTGCGCCCTCGAGACCGACGATTGCGACGTCAACGCGACCTGCGCGAACACCGCGGGCTCCTTCGAGTGCACCTGCATCGAGGGCTACGAGGGCGACGGCGTGACCTGCACGGACGTCGACGAGTGCGCCACGGAGACGGACGATTGCGACGCCGACGCGACGTGCACGAACGCGCCGGGCACCTTCGCCTGCGCCTGCAACGCCGGCTACGAAGGCGACGGCCGGAGCTGCACGGACCTCGACGAGTGCGCCCTCGAGACCGACGATTGCTCGGTCCTCGCGACCTGCACGAACGCGCCCGGCACCTTCATGTGCGCCTGCAACGCGGGCTTCCGCGGCACCGGCGTGGTCTGCGACGACATCGACGAGTGCGCCGAGGACATCGCGGGCTGCGACGCGAACGCGACCTGCACCAACGACGTCGGGACCTTCGCCTGCGCCTGCAACACGGGCTACGCGGGGGACGGCTTCAGCTGCGCGGACGTCGACGAGTGCGCCCTCGGCACCGACGATTGCGACGTCAACGCGACCTGCACGAACTCCATCGGCTCCTTCGATTGCGCGTGCAACATGGGCTACGAGGGCCCCGGCACGCTCTGCACGGACCTCGACGAGTGCACGCTGGATACGGACGATTGCTCCGTCGACGCGACCTGCACCAACACGGACGGGAGCTTCGATTGCGCGTGCCTCGAGGGCTACTCGGGGGACGGGGTCACCTGCACGGACGACGACGAGTGCACGCTCGGCACGGACGATTGCGACGTCAACGCGACCTGCACGAACACGCCCGGCTCCTTCACCTGCGAGTGCAACCCGGGCTTCGTCGGGACGGGCACGACCTGCGGTCCGGCCTTCGACATCGAGCTCGGCTTCACGACCCCGCCGACGGCCACGGAGCGCGCCGCCATCGAGGCGGCCGAGGCGCGCTGGGAGGAGCTGATCTACGACGACGTCTCGGACGTCGCGGTCTCCTCGCTCTCGAGCGCCTGCCTCGTGCCGGCGAGCGTCGGGACCGTCGACGACCTCTACATCCAGGTCACCTTCGAGCCCATCGACGGCGCGGGCGGCATCCTCGGCCAGGCCGGGCCGCGCTGCCTCCGGAACACGCGCGGCGGCACGCGCTACCTGCCCATCAGCGGCATCATCCGCATCGACTCGGCGGACGCCGCATCGCTCGCCACGCGGGGACAGCTCGACGAGGTGCTGCTCCACGAGATGGGGCACGTGCTCGGCATCGGGCCGGGCTGGGACGACCTCAGCTTCCTCCTCGACCCGAGCTGCTCGCCGACGGGCTGCGTCACGGGGCGGGACACGCGCTACACGGGCGCCGAGGCCGTCGCCGCCTACGCGACGCTGGGCGGCACGGGCAACGTGCCCGTCGAGAACGCCCGGGGACGGGGAAGCTCGGACGCGCACTGGCGTGAGGCCGGGAGCCTCGGCGGCGAGCTCATGAGCCCGGCGCTGAGCGCGAGCGCCGTGCTCAGTGTGCTGAGCCTGAACGCGCTCGAGGACCTCGGCTACGGCATCGGGCCGGACACGCTCGCGGATCCCTTCGTGCTCCCGCCGCTCCTCGCGCCGGGCGCCGGGCCCCCGCCGCCGGCCCTCCCCTACGGCGACGACATCGATGATGGCCCCGTCTACGAGCTGACGCCGACGGGGCTCCGCCGGATTCGCTGAGCGAGCGCCCTCCCGTCGCCAAAGGCCTGACGCTGCCGCGGCGATGCGGGCCGAAGCCCAGTGGATTTCGGCCCCTTCTGCCGCGGAACGAAACCTGCAGCCCCTGCGCGCATGCACGAGGCGGCGAGCAGCGCCGCTCCGCGGGGGGGCGGAGCGGTCGAGGTCATCACCCTCCCCTCCGGGGCGCTCACGGCCCGCGTGGGATCGGTCTGGCTCGAGGACCCGCGTGACCCCGCCGCGGGCGCCGAGGCCTTCCTGCGACCGGAGCAGGCCGAAGGCGTCGAGCTCGTGGTGCTCGTGGGCGGGGGCACGGGCCACCGCGTCGAGCACCTCCGGCGCCTCGGCGTGCCGAAGGTCGTCGTCGTCGAGCCCCTCGCGGAGCTCCGGGCGCTCGCCCACGGGCCCCTCGCGCCGGTCTTCCGGGGCTGCTGGATCGTGCACCGCATGGACGAGCTCGCAGCCTGTGTGCGCAAGACCCTCGCCCGGCCGAACGCGACCCGCCTCGTCTCGAGCCGTGGCTACGCCGAGCTCTTCCCCGGGCTCCTCGCCGAGTGCGCCGAGCCCGTACGGCAGGGCCTCGCGGCGGCCGAAGAGCTCTTCGACACCGGCCGGCACCGTGCGCTCCTCGGCACGGAGCAGCTCGCCGGCAACGTCCGGCGCCTCCCGGGCAAGGTGAGCGCCGGCGCGCTCGCGGCCAGCCGGCCCCTCGCCGGTCGGCCGGCGTTCCTCGTGTCCGCCGGCCCGAGCCTCGACCGGAACGTGGGGCTCCTCGCGGAGGCGGCCAAGCGGGGCCCGATCTTCGCCGTGAACACCGCCGCCCGCGCCGTGGAGCACGCCGGCGGCGCCGTCGACGTGCTCGTGGCTCTCGAGCCCCTGCCCCTCGGGGACCAGCTCTCGGCCAGCGCTCGGGCCGTGCTCTGCGACGTCTCGACGCATCCGACCACCCTCGACGCGCCCGTCGATCCCAAGCTCGTGAGCTTCGGGTCGCGCCGCGGCGAGCATCTCGAGAAACACCTCGGGCTGCCCCACTTCGAGACCGCCGGGAGCGTCGCGACCTACGCCGTGCAGGCGGCGCTGAACCTCGGCGCCGACCCCATCGTGCTCCTCGGGCAGGACTGCGCGTTCCCCGACGGCCGCATGTACGCGAGCCATTGCCAGCGCGACATGTGGCGGGCGCGCGTGGTGGGCGACGAGGTCCACCTCGACGTGGACGAGGAGCTCTGGCGCCTCTTCACGGACCACGACATCCCCGAGCTCCGGACTGACCCGCTCGTCGAGCTCCCGGCCTGGGGCGGCGAGGGAAAGGTCGCGAGCATCGGCATGTTCGCCAACATCGGCCGCGTGCTGATGCAGGCGGCGCGGGCGGCGACGGGCACGCGCCTGATCAACGCCACGGAGGGGGGCGCGAGCCTCGAGGGCTGGGAGGAGCGGCGCCTCGCGGACGTGCTCGCCGAGCTCCCCGAGCGGCCCCACGGCCTGCACGAGGCCATCGCCGCCACGTCGCGCTTGGGCGCCGCGGACGCCGAGCGGCTCCGCGACACGCTCCGCCGCGAGCTCCGCGCCGTCGAGCGCGCCGCCGAGCAAACGCTGATGAAGAAGGGCCGGGCCCGCGACGTCGCCGGCCGGCGCCGCGAGCAGGCCGCCGCGGCGACGCCGCTGGTGCGGGCCCACGCGCTCCGGGAGCTGGTCGCCCTCGAGCGCGAACCGCCCCGGGACCGTGCTCGGCAGACCGTCCGGCTCCTCCGGCGCTCCGCCAAGCGCCTCGCCCGGCTTCTCTGAGGCACCGGGCGCGCCGGGAGCCTCGACCCCGCAGAAACGCCTTGACGCGGGCCCGCCCGTCCACCAAACAAGCCGTCCCTTTCGGGGCTGTAGCTCAGCTGGGAGAGCGTCGCACTGGCAGTGCGAAGGTCAGGGGTTCGAGCCCCCTCAGCTCCACCAAACGCCAGCGCAGCGCGCGTCCACGGGGACCGCGCGGCGCCCAGCGTCCAGGGCCCCTCGCCCGCCCGCTCTCGCGTCAAAATTGACCGATCGCGCGTGGCTGGCGAGGTTCCTGCCCATGGCCCGCGTCCGTCGGCCCGCGCTCTTCGCGGTGATGCTCCTGGCCTGCCGGCCCGCGCTCGAGGCCGAGCTCCTCGAGCTCGCGGCCGTCGACGAGAGCGCTCGGCCCGGCGCCGCCCTGCGCGTCCTCGGCGAGGGCTTCCCCCCGGGCGCGAACGGCTCGCTCACGCTGGAGGGCACCCTGCACACGCCCGGGGAGGTCCCCCGGAGCGTGCGTGCGCGCTTCCCGCTGCGTGCGGAGACCACGCGGCTCGCCTACGGCCCCGACGGGCGCGAGCTCGCCGCGGCGCTGGGCGGAGGGACGCTCCACGGCGAGGCGGTGCTTCGCTTCCCCGCGGCCGCCGGCGGGCACGTCACGGGCCACCGCGCGGTGGAGCTTCACGTGCACCGGGCCACGCCCTGGCAGTCGGAGCGGCGCGGGCACGAGGACGCGGCGGCGCTCGGGCTCCGGGTGGACGCCGCGGCCGAGGGCGGC
>JBCDGX010000124.1:0-10958 GCA_038750805.1 Myxococcota bacterium | reverse complement strand
GGCGCACCCTCGGGCCATGGCCGACCTGACGCTGCTCGAGACCCTCGAGGCGCTCCTCGACACGGGGAGCGTGACGGAGGCGGGCAAGCGCCTCGGGCTCAGCCAGTCGGCGGTCAGCCATCGGCTGCGGCGCCTGCGGGAGAGCCTTGGCGACTCGCTCTTCGTGCCGGGGCCGCATGGGCTCGTGCCGACGGAGCGGGCGCGGACCCTCGCGGGCCCGGTGCGGGAGGGGCTCGGAACGCTCCGCGGCGCCCTTCGGGAGACGCGCCCCTTCGACCCGAACGAGGAGCGCACGCTCTGCCTCGCGGGCTCGGACGGCACCGAGCTCGGGGCGGCGCCGCGCATGCTGGCCGCCGTCCGGGCCGAGGCCCCGGGGCTGAAGGTGATCACCCGGCCGCGCGTACCCGGCTGGAGCGAGGCGCTCGCGCGCGGGGGGCTCGACCTGGTCATCGTCCCCGCCGGGGTGCCCGGCGTGAGCGAGGAGGCCGAGCGGCCCGCGCTGATCCGCCGAAAGCTCTTCAATGAGGACTTCGTCGTGCTGACGCGGAAGGGCCATCCCGGCGTCGGCGAGCGGCTCACGCTCGCGCAATACCTCGCGCTCGACCACGTGCTGATCAGCCCGACGGGGTCCGAGGAGGGCATCGTCGACCGCGTGCTCGCCGCCCGCGGCAAGCGCCGGCGCGTGGCCTTCCAGCTGGCGCACTTCTCGTCCGGGCCCGTCCTCATCGCCGAGACCGACCTCGCGCTGACCTGCCCGGACACGCTCGGACGGGACGCGGCGGCCTTGCTCCCGGTGCAGGCGCATCCCCCGCCGCTCCCGCTGCCCTCCGTGCCGATTCTCCTCGTGTGGCATCGCCGGAGCCACGAGGACCCGGCGCATCGTTGGCTACGCGAACGCCTGGCGGCCGGCCTCGCCCGCGACTAAGCCAGCGGCCATGCAGATCGACGATCTCGAGGTGGGCACCGGGGACGAGGCCGTGAGCGGCAAGCCCGTGTCCGTGCACTACACGGGCACGCTGACCGACGGCACCAAGTTCGACAGCTCCCTCGACCGCGGCCAGCCCTTCCAGTTCGCGCTGGGCGGCGGTCAGGTCATTCGCGGCTGGGACGAGGGCGTCGTCGGCATGAAGGTGGGCGGCAAGCGCAAGCTGACCATCCCGCCGGAGAAGGCCTACGGCCCGCGCGGCTTCCCGCCCGTCATCCCGCCGAACGCGACGCTCGTCTTCGAGATCGAGCTGCTGAAGGTCGGCTGAGCCGGCGGAGGCGCTGGCGGGACCGGCCGACAATGACCAGGTTCCGCGCGTGCCGGCCAACCCCTACGACGACGGTCTGTCCATCGCGCTCGAGCTGAGCGCCCCGGCGACGCGCGACGATCGGGAGCGAGCGTACCGGCTCCTCGATCGCTGGCTCGCGCGCTACGAGGGCGAGCCGCCGTTCGAGGACCAGCCCCCGCGCTACCGGAACTGCGGCGTGGAGGGCGACGTGGGCTCCCCCGCGCTCACGCTCTGGGCCGACCGCATCGTCGATCCCGAAGGCGACGACGCAGCGCTTCGTTGGGCCGAGGCCATCGCCGAAGAGGCCGCGACGCATCCGGCGGTCCGAGCCGCACGGGTCGGGGACGCGACGGATCCATCCAACAACGACACCATCGCTCGCCTGGGGACCAGCGTGCTCGAGGTGCGGCCGGGCGGGAACCTCGTCGACGCGTGGGAACGGCAGGCGTACGGCGGCTGGTCCGAGCGCGTGAAGGCCGGCCGGCTGAGGCCCGGCGGGTGGGCCTTGGCCGTGGCCGGCGCGCTCGCGGTGGTTCGCCGCCTCGCCGACGCGCCCTTCGACGCGTGGCTCGTGCTTTCGGGGCTCCTGGTGGCCTTCGCGGCCATCGCGAGCCGGCGGCGCCTCGGCCGTCCGCTTCAGACCGGGGCCGCGCTGGCCGTCACGCTCGCCTTCGCCGCGCCCGGGCTCGCCGTCTACGAGGTCTACGTCGTCGCGGTCCTCGTGAAGCTCGGCTGGCTACTCGCCTACCTGCGTGCCCGCTGAGCTGAGCCCGCGGACGGCCGCCGCGTCGATCACGTAGCGGCGCTCGGTGGCTCCCGGGCGCTCCGGGTCCGCGCGCACCTCGACGAAGCGGAAGCCGAGCTGCTCGAGCACGCGCCGGGAGGGTGCGTTCCGGACGTCGTGGCTCGCTTCGACGGCCGGCACCCCGAGACGGTGGACGGCCCAGCGGAGCACGGCCGCCGCGGCCTCCTTGGCGTAGCCGCGGCCCCAGCGCCGCTGCACCACCTCGTAGCCGAGGGTCGCCAGGCCCCCGTCGGGGAGCGTGAGCTGGCAGGTGCCCACGAAGTCCTCGTCGGCCGGGCCGTCGAAGACGAGCCAGTTCAGCCACGCGGCGTCGTCCCGGGGGCTGATGCCGCGGGCCATGCGTTCCGTGGCCGCGACGTGGGCATTGAGGGCGAGGGGGCGCGAACCGCGGAGCGCGTGCATCGCCGGGTCGTTCAGCGCCTCGAAGGTGTGCGGCCCGTGCTCCGCGCGAAGCGGCTCGAGGATGAGCCGCGGCGTCTGGAGCTGGGCGGGGCGCGGCCGCGGCGGGAGCACGCGGCTCATCACGTAATGCGGCCCGATGGACCCGACCTCGAACTCCTCGCCGTAGGTCCGCCAGCCCGCCCGCCGATAGAAGCCGAGGGCGACGACGCGCGCGTTGCACCAGGGCGCCGCACCGCCGTGGTCGCGCGCGTGCGCCACCAGCCGGTCGAGCACGCGGCGCCCGTGCCCCGCGCCGCGCACGCGCTCGGCGACGGCCATGCCCCGGATGCGCCAATCCCCGAGCGGCGCTCGCCGGGACGGGTCGGCCTCCGGCGCGATGGACCCCGTCGCCACCACCTCGCCGTCCACGCGCACGCCGGCGTGAAAGGCGCCGGGGACCGCGTCGCCGGGGTACACGCAATCCTCCGGACGCTGATGCGGCCGGAGCACGCGGTGGCGAAGGGGGTGCGTCTCCTCGGGCCGGAGCGTGACGACCTCGGCGTCCATGGGACGACGCTGCCACCCCGGCGGGGCGCACGGAAGAGCGGAGCGTGCGCCAGCGCGCCGATCCGTGGCGGCGGGTGCCGAGGGCCGGACCCGTAGACGCGAAGGCGCGCGCCGCCCGAGGTCCCCGCGCTCAGCGCGCCACGGGATACTTCGTGAGCTTCCGCTGGAGGCTCCGGCGATGGAGCCCGAGCCGTCGCGCCGCCTCGCTGATGTTCCCCTCGCAATCGGTGAGGACACGCTGGATGTGCTCCCACTCGACGCGGCTGAGCGAGGGCGTCTGGACGTCCTCGGCGGTGGCGAAGGGCGCGTCCGGCGCCCGGGCGAAGGCCGCGAGCACCTCGTCGGCGTCCGCGGGCTTCGTGAGGTAGTGGAGCGCGCCCCGGCGGACGGCCTCGAGAGCCGTGGCGATGGAGCCGTAGCCCGTGAGCACGACGATGCGCATGTGGGGCTCGAGGGCGAGGAGCGCGGGCACGAGGTCGAGGCCGCTCCCGCCGGGCATGCGGAGGTCGACGAGCGCGTGCTCCGGCGCCTCCTCCCGGACGAGCGCGAGCGCCCGCTCGGGGCCCTCGGCCGTCCAGACCTCGAGACCCCGGTCCCGGAAGGCGCGCGCCAGGCGCTCGCGGAAGACCTCGTCGTCGTCGACGAGGAGGAGCGTGCCTGACGTGACAGCTTCGCTCATGCGGCACCTCCGAGCTCGAGGCGCACGCGCGTGCCGGCGCCGGGGCGCGAGTCGATGGCGAGGCGGCCGCCGAGGGCCTCCGCCGTCGCCTGGGCGAGGAAGAGCCCGAGGCCCATGCCCTCGCCGCCCTTGGTCGAGAAGAAGGGCTCGACGGCGCGGGCCGCCGTCGCCGCGTCCATGCCCGCGCCGGTGTCGACGACCTCGAGGGCGCCGGCGTCGAAGCGGAGGGTGACGCGCGCGTCCGGCGGCGAGGCGTCGAAGGCGTTCTCGACGAGGTTCGTGAGCTTCTGGACCGTCGCCTGGCGCGGAGCGCGCAGGGAGCCCTGACCGGCGACGTCGAGGCGTTCGCGGCGCGGCGCCGGAAGGCTCGCGCGCACGGCGGCGGCGAGCTCGGCGAAGGCGATCGCCTCCGGGGCTTCGCCGACGACGTCGCCGGCGCGGCCGCTCATCGAATCGAGGATGGCGCGGCAGCGGTCGACCTCGCGGCGGATGAGCGCGGCGTCCTCGGCGAGGTGGGTCTGGTCGGGGGACCGCTCGAGGGCCCGAGCGAGCTCCTTGGCGACGACGGCGATGGTCCCGAGGGGCGTGCCGAGCTCGTGCGCGGTGCCAGCGGCGAGCGTGGTCAGGCTCGCGACGCGCGCGGCCCGCGCCGCCTGCTCGCGGCTCGCGCGGAGCTCGGTCGAGAGGCGCGCCACGAAGAGCCCGAGGAGCCCGCCCGTGAGCGCGAAGGCGAGCCACATGCCGTAGAGGTGCCCGGCGAAGCCCATGTCCCGATGGGCCGCGTGCGCGTCGCCGGGGAGGAGAAAGAGGCTGCCGTAGGCGAGGACCGCGAGCCCCCAGACCAGCCCCGTCGCCCGCGGCCCGCGGGTCACCGCCGTGAGCACGACGAGCACGAAGTAGACGACGCTGAAGGGGTTCGAGGGCCCGCCCGTGAGCGCGAGGAGCGCGGTCAGGAGGAGCACGTCGAAGCTCAGGGCGGCGACGACGCGCTCGGGATGGCGCGCGAGAACGGCGTTGCTCGCGGTTTCGAGGGCCAGCAGCCCCACGACCGCGAGGAGCGTCGCGTTCGCGTCCCCGACCACGCTCGCCCCGAGGTCCCCCCGGAGCGCCGCCACGAAGGCCAGGCCCCCGGCGAAGGCGACGCCGGCCCAGCGGGCGCGGACGATCCAGGCCGGGGCGGTGAGCGGAGCGGGCACGGCAGGGAGCTTAGTCGCGGGACGCTGCTGCGGCCTCTGAGTCCGACGCACCGCGCGCGGCGGCCTGGGCACCGGCCAGTAGACCGAGCAGCATCGGGTGGGGCGAGCGCCGGGGCACCGTGACCGCCATGAAGGTCTCCACCAGCCCCGGGAGCTGCATCAGCTCGACCAGCGAGCCCTCCGTGAGCTCGTCCTGGACGACGATGGGCGGGATCACGCTGAGGCCCTCGTGGCTCCGGGCGACGAGGCGGAGCATGGCCATGTCGTCGACCTGCGCGGCGATGGTCGGCTTCACGTCGTGGCTCGCCGCCAGCGCGTCGAAGCCCATGCGGATGCTCGACTCGGCCGAGGGCACGACGAAGCGCTCCTCGCGAAGGAGCTCCGGGAGGCTCCGCGGGCGTCCGCTGCTCGGGTGGGCGATGAGGCTCACCGGCTGCTCGTCGATGGTATGCGGCACCCAGGCCGCGTCGTCGTCGCGCGCGGGCACGGAGTTGGTGAGCACCACGTCGAGCTGATGCGCCGTGAGCCGCTGCAGCAGATCGCGGAGCAGCCCCGAACGCACCTCGAGGGCCACGTCCTCCCGGTTCAGGAGCGGCCCGAGGAAGCCCACCTGGAAGTTCCGCGAGAGCGTCGCCTGCACCCCCACCCGCAGCGTGCGGCGCCGCGCGCGCGCGTCGTCGCCCAAGACGTGGAGAAGCTCCTCACCGAGGTCGAAGATGCTGTCCGCGTAGTCGAGCGCGCGCTGCCCCGCCGGCGTGAGCTTCAGCGTGCGGCCCCGGCGCTCGAAGAGCGCGTGCCCGATGCTCTCCTCGAGGCGGCGGATCTGCACCGAGATGGCCGACTGGGACACGCGGAGGTTCTCCGCAGCGCGGGTCAGGTTCCCCTCCCGCGCGACGGCCCAGAAATACCGGAGGTGGTGGTAGTTCAGCTCCATCGGCGCGCCCGACGCTTATGTTCGCTCTCGGCGAAGTGGCAAGCGTCATCGGCAGCCGGGAACGAACGTAGGCTCCCCGCGAGGCTCAATCCCAGCGGATGTCGAAGGCGATGGTCGAGGCCGAGCGCTCGCGCACCACGTGCTCCGTGACCGTCGCGAAGCGCTCACAGCCGGCGACCCATGCGCCCACGGTGGCGCTCACGAAGGCGTCGGATTCGGCGAGGCGGGGCCCGAAGTCGACGTGCTCGACGCGCAGGTGCGTCGCACCCAGCTGCGTCACGCGCATGCCCCCACCGCGCATGTGCCGGCGGAAGAGCTGCGGCGAGCGCTGAGCGCCGAGGACCGGAGACGCGCCGAGAGCGCCCGCGAGGCGCGCGAGCGTGAGCATCAGCGTTCCCCAGTTCCGCGCCCCGATGAAGCGCCCCTGCTCGACGAAGAGGTCCGCGGCGATGCCCGTGGCGTCGAGCGTCTGGTAGTGCGTCTCGAGAAGCTCTCGGGACACCCAATCGCCCACGGCGAGCGCCTCGACCTCCGCGCGTACGGCCGCGGGGAGCTTCGACCAGTAGAGGGCCATCAGCTCGGGGCGCTCGAGCATGAACTTCCGCCCCGCGAGGAAGACGGAGCCCCGGAGCGCGACAAAGGGCCCGCGGCTAGGGACTTCGGCAACGGTCTCGGGACGCATCGGGCCTTTGGAGGAAGAACGTAGACGAAGCCGAAGCCTGAAGGATCGTGCGGTGATCGACCGCGCGCGGCGTGCCTCGATCGCCTCGCCGGCCCCATACTGGAGGGGAGCGCGAGGCGCTCCTTTCTTCCTATGACACGACGCCGCCTTCTCACCCCCTTCGCCATCGTCCTCCTCGCCCTCGTCTCCTGCGGGGAGAGCGACGACGCGGGCTGGGAGATCCTCACCAGCGAGCGCGCCGAGGCGCTCCTCGCCGTCACCGGAACGAGCGCCGACGACGTCTACGCCGTGGGCGCCGACCAGGGCTTCGGCCCGCTCGTCCTGCACTGGGACGGCAGCGCCTGGGAGCGCCTCGAGACCGGCACCGAGGGCGCGATCTGGTGGGCCCATGCCTTCGCCGACGGCACCGTCTTCTTCGGCGGCTCGGGCGGGCAGATCCTCCGGCTCCGGGACGGGACCTTCGAGCGCATGCCCGTGCCCGGGCTCGCCGTGGACACGGTCTTCGGCCTCTGGGGCTCGGCACCCGACGACGTCTGGGCCGTGGGCGGCGTCGCCGGCCGGGCCGGCTTCGTCTGGCACTACGACGGGACGGCCTGGGCGAACGTGCCGCTCCCCCTCGACATGCCGCGCGTCTCCGGCGGCGAGCTTCCCGGGCTCTTCAAGGTCTGGGGCGACCCGGCGGACGGCTCCGTGGTGATCGTCGGCGCCGGCGGCACGGTGCTTCGCGGGGCGCCCCGGGGCGGTGAGCTCACGGTCGAGGCCACGGCGCACGACGACAACTTCTTCACCGTGGCAGGCGAGGGATCGGCCTTTGCCGCCGTGGGCGGCGCGACCAACGGCGTCATCTACGAACGGGGCGCGGACGGAGCCTGGGTGGACCGGAGCCCCTTCGGCGTGCGGCTTCTTCAGGGCGTCTTCGTCGCAGCGGACGGCACGGGCGTCGCGTCCGGAGCCGGCGGAACTATTCTCGAGCGCGCTCCCGACGGCACCTGGGATTTCGTCGACCCGGGCCTCGACCTCTCGATGGTGCAGTCGCTCCACGCGGCCTGGATCGATCCCGAGGGCGGGCTCTGGGCCGTCGGCGGGAACGTGCTCTCGCCGGAGCTCGACCGCGGCATCCTGCTTCATCGCGGGCCGGGCGTGCCGCCCCTCGGCGACGTGGGCGTTTTCCCGGAGCCGCCGCCGCCGGACACCTCGTGCCCCGAGGAGGCCATCGATCCGGCGCCCGAGGGCGCGTCCATCGCCCGGCGCTGGAACGAGCAGATCCTCGGCGCCATCCGCCGGGACATCCCGCGGCCCACGGTGCACGCGCGGAACCTCTTCCACGTCTCGGCGGCCATCTACGACACCTGGGCGGCCTACGACCCGGGCGTCACCCAGCTCTTCGCGAACGAGCGCGCCGAGGCCACGGACCTCGAAGCCGCGCGCGAGGAGGCGATCAGCTACGCGGCCTTCCGCGTGCTCACCCACCGCTACGACGCCTCGCGCGCGCTCCAGCCGGGCTCGGACATCTCCCAATCGTGTTTCCGCGCGTTCATGGAGGCGCTCGGCTACGACCCCGACGACGGCGCGACCGAAGGCGAGGGCGCGCGGGCGCTCGGTAACCGCATCGGCGCCGCCGTCATCGCGGCCGCCGCCGACGACGGCGCGAACGAGGCCGCGAACTACGCCGACACGACGGGCTACGCGCCGGTGAGCCCGCCGATGGTCGTCGACCTCCCGGGCACCTCCGGCGTGACCAACCCCTTCCGCTGGCAGGAGCTCGACCTCGCCGAGCAGATCACCCAGAACGGCATCCCGCTGGACACGGGGCTCCAGGAGTACATCGGCCCGAACTGGCGGGACGTGACGCCCTTCGCCATCGAGCGGCCGGCCCCGAGCGAGCTCTACGTCGACGTCGGCGAGCCGCCCCTGGAGACCATCGATGACCTCCGGCCCTTCGCCGTGGAGGTCATCGAGAAGACCGCGGCCCTCGCCGCGGACGGCCCGATGATCGACGTCAGCCCCGGCGGCTACGGCAACAACGGCCTCGGGGACGACGAGGGCACGGGCCACCCGCTCAACCCCGTGACCGACGCGCCCTACACGGCGCAGCCGGTCCCGGCCGGGGACTTCTTCCGCATCCTCGCCGAGTACTGGGCCGACGGGCCCGAGAGCGAGACGCCACCCGGGCACTGGAACCTCATCGCGAACGAGGTCTCGGACGACCCGCGCTTCGAGCGCCGCCTCTTCGGCGAGGGGCCCGAGCTCGAGCGCCTCGAATGGGACGTGCGCCTCCACCTCGCGGTGAACGGCGCCGTGCACGACGCGGCCATCGTCGCCTGGGAGCTGAAGCGCGAGTTCACCTCGTCCCGGCCGATCACGATCATCCGCTACATGGCCGAGCGCGGGCAGAGCTCGGACCCCGAGGGCCCGGGCTTCGACCCCGAGGGCCTGCCCCTGGTCCCGGGCCTCATCGAGGTCATCACCGAGGACTCGAGTGCGCCGGGCGAGCGCCACTTCCACCTCCGGCATTTCGTTGGCGAGATCGCCCTGCTCAGCTGGCGGGGCACGCCCGTGGACCCGGACACGGAGGTCGGCGGCGTCGACTGGATCCGCGGCGTGCTCTGGATCCCCTACCAGCGCGAGACCTTCGTGACGCCCTCCTTCCCCGGCTACACGTCCGGACACAGCACCTTCAGCCGCGCGGCGGCGGTGATGCTCTCGGAGATCACCGGGAGCGCCTTCTTCCCCGGCGGCCTGGGCGAGCGCCTCTTCGCGCAGAACGCCTACCTCGCCTTCGAGGTCGGCCCGAGCGTGGACGTGCGGCTCCAATGGGGCACCTACTTCGACGCCGCCGACCAGGCGGGGCAATCGCGGCTCTACGGGGGCATCCACGTGGTGCCGGACGATTACGACGGGCGCATCACCGGGCAGGCCGTCGGCGAGGCGGCCGCCGCCCGCGTGCGCACGCTCTACGGCCTCGACTGAGCGACCTCCCCGGCCGGTGGTGTTCGCCCGGGCCGACCGGACCCATGTCTGCCCGCATGAGCCCTGCGCCCTCCCGCCTCCGGCGGATTCAGATCGCCCTGACGCTCCTGGTACTCGGGCTGGTCGTCGCGCTACGCCTCCCAGCGCTCGTGGGCGTCCGGAGCACCTCGAGCGTCGAGGCCGCGAGCGCGGCGGGCATGATCGCGGTCTTCCTCTTCCTCGTGCCGCTTCCCCTGGCGGGGCTCGGCGAGCTGCTCCTTCCGCGGCGCCTGGGCACGCCCCGGCTCGCGCTCGGGTGGCTTCAGAAGCTCTCCTTCGCCTTCTGGGCAGCAGCCGCGGGGCTCTTCACCCTCGGCCTCGCGCTCCGCGACCCGGCGACGCTCCACCCGCGCTGGCTCCTGCTCGAGAGCTACTCCGTGACGCAGGTCGAGAGCTGGGTGAGCTGGGTGCTCGCGGGGGTCTTCTTCGTAGCGGCGGCCGCGGCGACGAGCGCCCTCCCGGTCCTCGTGTCGGTGCATCGCCGGCGCCGCGCCGGGCTCCGGCTGCGCGACGTCTCCGTCGCCGTGTGGGCGCTCTACGGGCGCGCGCTCTCCGTGGCCATCGGGGCGCCGCTCCTCGCGGCCTTCGCGCTTCTGACCCTCGCGGAGCGGACGCTCGGCCTTGGCATCTTCGACGCCACGACGGGCGGGGACCCGCTCGTGCACCGGCACCTCTTCTGGCTGGCGCTCCACCCGCTGCTCCTGACGGCACCGCTCCCGGCGCTCGGCCTGGTGTTCGAAACCATCGCGGGGCGCCCGGACGCCGCGGCCACCCCGCGCCAGCGGAACGCCTTCGTCGCCTTCGCGCTCCTCGCCCCCCTCGGCTGGGGCCAGCACCTCGTGGCGTCGGGCGTGAGCGTCTACGCGGCGATGATCTTCAGCGCCTGGGCGCTCCTCGGCCTCGGTCCGCTCGTGCTCGCGCTGGTCGACGCCGTGCGGCGCGTCGGCGGGCTCCTCGAGGCGCCGCGGCCGGCGGCGGCGGCGGCGCTGGGTCTGTTGGCGGCGGCGCTCGCTTTCCTCGCGGTGGCGCTCCGAGCGGGTTCGCTGGCGACCTCGACGGGCCTCGACGCCGTGCTCTTCGGCGGGCTCGGCCTCGGGCTTCTGGTGGCGCTCATGGGCGGCGCGCTCGGGCTTGCCTGGGCCCTCGAGCGCACGCCCAGCGAAGCGAGCGCGCTCGAGCCCGCGCCCGCGGAGTGAACGGACGATCGCGCTCGAGCCCGCGCCCGCAGAAGCGCGGACGAGCCCGTCTCCGTTTCGCGGGGTAGAAGGATCGCCGTGGCGAGCCCCATCGAGTGTCCGAGCTGCGGCGCGAGGGTCCCCAGCGAGAACGTCAACGTGCGGTCGATGGGGCTCGCCACGGCGATCCTTCTACCCCGCGAAACGGAGACGGGCTCGTCCGCGCTTCTGCGGGCGCGGGCTCGAGCGCGATCGT
>JBCDGX010000123.1:0-11012 GCA_038750805.1 Myxococcota bacterium | reverse complement strand
GATCGCCGAGCGCCTCCAGAACCAGGCCGAGGCCTTCGGCTTCACGGTCGTGGACCCCGCGACCGTGGCGGCGACGCACCTGACGGAGCTCCTTCGGCTGGTGACGCCGGAGCTCCTCGGGCGGAGCGAGGCGCAGGAGCTGATCGACCTCGTCGCCCAAGACGAGCCGCGGCTCGTCGACGAGCTCATCCCGAACCTCCTCCCGCTGGGCGAGGTCATCAAGGTGCTCCGGAACCTCCTCGCCGAGGGCGTCTCCATCCGCGACCTCCGGTCGATCCTCGAAGCCCTCGCGGACTACGCGCGGGACCTGAAGGACCCGGACCAGCTCACGGAGCTCGTGCGCCAGCGTCTGGCGCGGACGATCACCGCGCGCTTCCGCGCCGAGGACGGCACCGTGGCCGCCATCGTGCTCGCCCCCATGGCGGAGCAGCACTTCCGGAACCTCCCCATCCCCGCCGACGTTCAGCAGCGCCTCCTCGGCTCGCTGAACCAGGCCGCGTCGTCCTTCGCGACGGTGACGACGCCGCCCCTCGTGCTCTGCGCCGCCGACGTGCGGCGCCCCGTCGCCGCCTTCTTCGGGAGCCGCGTCCCGGGCCTGAGCGTCGCCTCGTACGCCGAGATCGACGGGAAGACCACGGTGCGCACGCTCGCCCACGTCAGCGGATGAACCCGTGATCGGCCGAATCGGAACCAACGATGCCTGACCCCACCCCCAGAACCTTCCGCGCCTCCCGCATGGACCTCGCCATGCGTGCCATCAAGCGCGAGCTCGGGGACTCCGCCGTGATCCTCGGAACGCGCCAGACCCGCGACGCCACCGGCGCGCGCATGGTCGAGGTGATGGCCGGCCCGGCGACCTCGGCGCCGAGCTTCGCCCGCGCCCATCAGGGCGAGCGCGTGCTCGAGCGGCGCCTCGAGCGCATGGGCGTGCCCTCGCGCGACGCCGCCAGCTTCGTCGCCCGCATGCGGACGGAGATCGGCCGCGTCCCGCCGACCCTCGAGCGCGCCCGCCCGGCGCTGGAGACCGTGCTCGGCCAGCAGCTCGTCTTCGCTGGCCCGGCGCGCGGCGAGCCCGAGGGTCCGCGCGTGGTGGCCCTCGTGGGCCCGACGGGTGTCGGTAAGACCACGACCATCGCGAAGATCGCGGCGAACGCGGCGCTCGTCGAGGCGCGCGAGGTCGGCCTCGTGAGCATCGACGGCTACCGCGTCGGCGGCGCGGAGCAGCTCCAGCGCTACGCGGATCTCATGGGCGTCCGCATGGAGGTCGCCGAGGACGCCCGCTCGCTCCGGCGCGCGCTCACCCGGCTTGCCGACAAGGACCTCGTGCTCCTCGACACGGCCGGACGCTCCCCCTCGGACCACGGGGCGCTGGAGGAGACGGCGAGCTGGATCCTCGGGGCCGGCGAGCCCGCGGAGATCCACCTCTGCGTGAGCGCCGCGACCTCGGACGTCGAGCTCCGGGCCATCATCGAGCGGCACCGCTGCCTCGACCCCGCCCGGCTCCTCGTCACGAAGCTCGACGAGGCCGTCTATCACGGCTCCATCGTGGCGGCGCAGGCGCTCTCCGAGCTGCCCTTCAGCTACTTCACGACGGGGCAGCGCGTGCCCGAGGACATCGAGGTGGCCAAGCCCGCGCGCCTCGCGGGGCTGCTCTGCGGTGAGGAGGTCGAGGCGTGAGCGCATCTCGACCGATCGTTCGGGCGAGTCGCGAGACCCCGGACCAGGCCGCGGGCCTGCGCGTCGTGCGCCGGCACGCGAAGGTGGTGCCGCTCCATCCCGTCAATGGCGGCGGGAGCGGGAGCGGCCCGGTTCGGACCTTCGCCGTGACGAGCGGCAAGGGCGGCGTCGGGAAGACCCAGCTCTCCGCGAACCTCGCCGTCGCGCTGGCCAAGCGCGGCCTGAAGGTGCTCCTGCTCGACGCGGACCTCGGCCTCGCGAGCCTCGACCTGGCGCTCGGGCTGCGCCCGGAGGACGACCTCCGCAGCGTCGTCCGCGGTGAGCGCGCCATCGAGGAGATTCTCTGCGACGGGCCCCTCGGCATCAAGCTCGTGCCCGCCTGCCCCGGCCGCTACGACATGGCGAACATGAGCGCGCGCGAGCGCCAGCGCCTGAACCGCGCCGTGCAAGACCTCGCGGCGAGCTTCGACGCGCTGATCATCGACACGGGCGCGGGCATCGGCAGCAACGCCGTGGCCTTCGCCGCGAGCGCCGACGAGGTGCTCCTCGTCGTCACGCCGGACCCGACGAGCATGCGCGACGCCTATGCGATGGCGAAGGTGCTCCATCGCCGGAGCGGCGTGGACCGCGTGCACATCGTCGCAAACCAGGTCTCGAGCGACCGCGAGGGCAGCGAGATGCACCAGCGCATCGAGGGCATCGTGCAGCGCTTCCTCGCCCTCGAGCTTCGCTACCTCGGCGCCATCCCCTTCGACGACGACGTACGCGCCGGGGTCGCGGCCGGCGAGCCCTACGTGCTCTCGAACCCCTCCGGCCCGGCCGGCCGGGCGGTCGACGGCCTCGCCCGCCGCCTCTTCCCCGACTCCTCCCCCTCGCCCATGCGCGAGGCCCTCTGACGAAGCGAGCGTGACCATGCAGGAAGACCAGCTCCCCCCGCCGCCTCCCCTCCTCCGCGCGCCCGTGCGCGGCTACGGCGCGAGCGCGCGACCGGCCCCTTCGCGGCAGGAACGCGACGCGCTCGTACGCCGGGGCCTGCCCATCGTGCGTCGCCTGGCCTTCCGCATGGCGCGGCGCCTCCCGGCGAGCGTCGAGGTCGGCGACCTCATCGGCGCGGGCAGCGAGGGGCTGATGAAGGCCGCCGCCAGCTACGACGGAAGCAAGCACCCGCGCTTCGAGCCCTACGCCGAGGCGCGGATCCGCGGCGCCATGCTCGACGAGCTCCGGAGCGCGGACCCGGTGACGCGCCACGGCCGGCAAAAGATGAGCGAGGTCTCGAAGGCCATCGCCGCGCTGACCCAGCGCTACGGACGCCCGCCGGAGGAGGCCGAGGTCGCCGACGAGCTGGGCATGACCCTCGAGCGCTACCGCAAGCTCTCCGAGGACCTCGCGAAGGCGCCGGCGCTCGGGCACGTGGGCGACGTGCTCCCGGACGAGATCCAGGGCGACGCGGAGGACCCGGCCTCGGTCTACCTCGAAAAGGAGCGGCAGCGGCTCGTGGCCGACGCGATCACGCGGCTGCCGCAGCGCACGCAGATGGTGCTCGCCCTCTACTACCAGGAGGAGTGCACGCAGGCGGAGATCGGCCGCATCCTCGAGGTGACCGAGGGCCGCGTCTGCCAGATCCTCGGCGAGGCCGCCGCGCGCATCCGGGCGGAGCTCGGCCTCGAGGCGAAGAAGAAGCGGAAGCGCCGGAAGCCCTCGAGCGGTCGCAAGAACCCGGACGACGGGCCGAACGATCGGGGGGCGTCATGAGCCACGGCATCTGGTCCGCGACGAGCGGCGCCGTCGCCCAGGAGCGGAGCCTCGACACCGTCGCCAACAACGTCGCCAACGCGACGACGACGGGCTACCGCGCCGACCGCGTGGCCTTCCGCGAGTTCCTCTCGCGCGCCGCCGCGGACGGTCCGGCGCCGGAGGACATCCGCTACACGGCCGTCGACGAGATCGTCTTCGACGACCAGAGCGGCCGGCTTCAGCAGACGGGCAACCCCCTCGACCTCGCGCTCGAGGGCGACGGCTGGTTCGCCGTGGAGGCGCCCGAGGGCGTGCGCTTCACGCGCGCCGGGAGCTTCGTCATCGCCCCGGACGGCACGCTCACGACCGTGGACGGTTTGCCCGTCATGGGCCGGCCCGCGGATCCCGCGAACCCGACGCCGGTGCGCATCCGCATCCCCGACTCCACGGGCCCGCTGACCGTCGACGCCGACGGCACCATCAGCGGGACGCTCGTGGACGCGAACGGCGTGCAGACGGGTGGCGCCCAGCGCATCGGCCAGTTCCGCCTCGTCCGCTTCGGCGAGGGGGACGGGCTCCGCAAGGAAGGGCACACGCGCTTCGTCGCGGACGGGGTGCCGGAGGAGGCCTACGACACGGTCGCCGTGCGCCAGGGATTCCTCGAGGGGGCGAACGTGAACGCCGTCGCCGGCATGCACGAGCTCATCACCGCGAGCCGTAGCTTCGAGGCGTTCCAGAAGGTCATCGACAGCTTCCGGGAGATCGACCAGCGCACCGCGCGCGAGGTCGGCAGCCGCAGCTGAGCGCGAGAGAAGAAGGAGAAGAGGACATGTTCAGAGCGCTCACGACGGCCGCGACGGGGATGGAGGCGCAGCAGACGCGCATCGACACCACCGCGCACAACATGGCCAACGTCAACACCACGGGCTTCAAGCGGGCCCGCGCCGAGTTCCAGGACCTGCTCTACGACACGCAGCGGAACCCCGGCGGCCAGAACGGGAACGGCGCGACGCTTCCCGTGGGCATCCAGATCGGCCAGGGCACTCGCCTCGTCGGCACGATGCAGATGCACCAGCAGGGGAGCCTGGCGCAGACCGGGAACCCCATGGACCTCGCCATCGAGGGGCGGGGCTTCTTCCAGGTCACGCAGCCGAACGGCGAGACCACCTTCACGCGCGCGGGGAACCTCAAGGTCGACGACCAGGGACAGCTCGTGACCGTCGATGGGCTCCCGCTCGAGCCGCTGATCACGATCCCGCCGGACGCGGCGAGCGTGACCGTGACCGCCGACGGCATCGTCAGCGTGACCGTGGCGGGCGACACGCAGTCCCAGGAGGTCGGTCAGCTCCTGCTGGCGACGTTCCCGAACCCGGCGGGCCTCGAGGCCATCGGCCGGAGCCAGTTCCGCCCGACCACGGCCAGCGGCATCGCGCTGGTCGGGCCGCCCGGCCAGGACGGCACGGGCACGCTCAGCCAGGGCTTCCTCGAGGGCTCGAACGTCGAGGTCGTCAACGAGATGATCGACCTCATCACGAGCCAGCGCGCCTACGAGGTGAACCAGAAGGTCATCGAGGCGTCCGACGAGATGCTCCAGCGCACCACGCGATAGTGAAGCGCGGCGCCTCCGGCGAGATTCCGGGGGCGTCCGGCGCCTCGTGCTCTGCTCACTCGCCGTTGCGGGCCACGCGGATCGCGAGGCCGCCGGCCAGGAGCGTGACCACCGCGGCAAAGGCGAAGGCAGCGCGGCGAGCATCGAGCGGCACGCCCCCACCCTAGGCGATGTCGGCGCGGCGTCGACGACGCGAGGGGCGCCCGGGATGCGGACGCCCCTCGAGTCGGATGGTGGCCGCCGCTACTCGGCGGGCGCGATGGTGACGCGCACGATGCCGTCGATGCCGGGGTAGGCCCAGACGCCGTCCGGCACCTGGCGCACCAGGCCGTTGCCTTCGGCCTCGCCCATGTTCGGGCCGCCCTGACCGCCGGGGCCTCCGAAGAAGGGCGGGCGGGCCTGCATGGAGCCGGCGGCGCCGGCCTGGTTCTGCTCCGTGCCGGCATCCCACACGGCGAGGGCGCCGGCGATGTCCGCGTTGATGTCCTCGACGGAGCGCGGGCTGCCGTCCTCCTCGAGGAGCGCGACGCCGCTCGGCCCGAAGGCGAGGAAGAGGTCGTTCGAGGGGATCACCATCGTGGCGATGCTCAGGAAGCGGCCCTCCATGCTGGGCACGACGGAGAAGGTGTAGCCGTCGCCGGGCTGGGCCGGGCCGGGGCCCTCGGCCGTGTTCGGGATGGCCTCGACGCCAGCCTGGTCGACGGCGTCCGCGCCCATCAGCTCGCCGACGATTCCGCTCGTCGCGTCCCCCACGGCGCCGTCCTCGGCCAGGGCCTGAAGGCCCGCCGACGCGGGAGCGCCGGCCGTGAAGAAGTCGATGGCGTCCGTGTGGAGGGCCCAGGCGACGGGCGTAAGCCCGGGGAAGCCCTCGCCGTTCGACTGCACGCTGACGACGAGCGCGCCCTCGACCTCTTCGACGGTCACGCTGAGCAGGCCCGAGGTCGCGAGGTCCGCGAGCGCGTTCGTGGTGCCCGTGGTGCGGTCGTAGAGGCGCACGACGCCGCCCTCGTCCTCGCCGGTGTCGGGCGTGCCCTGCCGCGGCGCCTGGTTCGGCCCCACACCGGGCACCTCGTCGACCTCCGTGCCCGCGTCGTAGATGCGGAGGAGCGCCATCACGTCGGCCTGCACGTCCGCGGCGGCGCGGGGCATGTCGGCATCGTCGAGGAGCGGGATGCCGGCGGGCGGCGTCGACCAGAAGGCGTCGTTGGTCTGCACGACCATGGCCCCGAAGCTGAGGAGCGGGGCGGCGGCCGTGGGCGTGACGGAGAAGGAGAGCGAGTCGCCGCCCATCACGGGCCCGCCGGCGCTCGCGACGGCACCCATGACACCGTCCACCGCATCGAGCTCGGCCGCCCAGGCGGCGCCGCCGCCGTCCTCGGCGAGCACCTCGAGACCCGCGGACGCCGGCGCGTCGAGCGTGAAGAACTGCACCGCGTCGCCGTGGAGCGCGTAGGTGATGTCGGCGAAGGGCGTGAGCAACGTGCCCGAAGTGGGCGCCGTGTTCGTGACCTCGAAGGTGTAGGTGCCGCCGGTCTCCGTGACCTCGACGCCGACGAAGGCGGAGGGCGTGGGGAGCGCGTGCGTGGGCGCGGTGTGCGGGCGAACGACGCCCTCGGCCGCGCCGACGTCCATACCGCCCTGGCGCGGTGCCTGGTTCGGACCGGAGCCCGGCGCCTCGTTGGCCTCGGAGCCCACGTCCCAGAGCGACACGAGGTCGGTCACGTCGCGTTCCGGAAGCGGGTTTCCTTCCGCGTCGAAGAGCGGGATGCCCGCTTCGTCCGGCGAGAGGAACACGTCGTTCGACTGCACGAACATCGTCGCGAAGTGGAGCGCGTCACCGGCTTCGGCCTCGATGGTCGCCTCGTAGAAGCTGCCCGGGAAGGCCGGGCCCGCTTCGCCACCGCCGTCCGGCATGGAGAAGGCCACGGAGCCCTCGACGTTGCCGGCGAGCTCGCCGGCGTTCCCGTCCTCCGCGATGGCCACCAGGCCCTCGCCGCGATCCGCGGCATCGACGGTGAAGAGCGGGGCCGCCATCTCCGTGGCGAGCACGACGCCCGGCGAGATCGGCCCGGGGATCGGCCCCGAACCCGACGTGTTCTCGATGCGAAGCACGAAGCGCGTCGGCCCCGCGGAGCCCATGTCGTCGTCCATCCCGGAGCCCATGTCATCGTCGTCCGACATGTCCGGCGTCGCGCCGCCCATGTCCGTCGTCGACATGTCGACGTCGCTCATCGTGCCGTCGTCGTCGCCGCATCCGACCATGACCATTCCGCTCAGCGCTCCAGCGATGAGCCAGCGGTTTCGCCATACGTACGTCATTCGTTCCTCCCTATTGCTAAGAGCTCGCCCGAAGGCGGCAAAGGTCCAGAGACCGATTGGGACGACCTATGCGGAAGAAACGGGGCCGTTACGGCGAGAGAAACGCTTTTGCCCTTTCGTTCAAACGAAAAGAACGGTGCATTGTCTTGCGATCAACGGCGAATGAGACTCACCCCCGGAGCCACACTGGCCGCCTCCCGTCCCTCGCCCCGGAACAACCACGCCACGTCGGCCGTTGATTCGGGACGTGAAACGCTGGCGAGAGCATCGCGGACGCGCCGGGCGGGCCAGGCGATGAAGGGACGTGCGGCCCTCGAAGCGCACCTCGACCGCTACTGGAAGCTCGAGGCCCTGAACATCCCGCTCCTCACCGGGACCATGCTGCTCCTGGCGCGCGGCCAGGTCGGCGGGCCCGCGCTCCTCGGCCTCGTCGCGATGAACGGGGTGCTCGCGATCGGCGCGGTCTACTGGAGGGCGAAGCGAAAGCAGCTCGCGGGGGACCGCGCCCCGCTCCGGTGCGCGCTCCCGTGGATGGCGGCGCTGCAGACGCCCACGGCGATCGTGGTCGCCGCCTCGGCCCTCGTGGCGATCGCCGCGTGGTCCTGGCCCGAGATGTCCGTGGGGCTCGCGGATCGCGTGGTCGCGTCCGTCGCCGCGACCATGGCCGTGCTCGAGTACGTCAACTACTTCCACCGGCAGTTGCAGCACTTCGACCAGCGCGCCGACTGGGCTCGCCTCATGAGCGGCCGCGGCTTTCGGCGCTCGTGGCTGTCCCGGGACCTGGCCGCTCACCGGCGTCGGCGCGCGTAGGAGCGAGCGCGGCGCTATCGCCCGGGCAACCGAAGATGGAAGAGTAGCGGGGCATGCAGGACTTCGACGGCAAGACCGTGCTCATCACCGGAGCCGCAAGCGGCTTCGGCAAGCTCCTCGCGGAGAAGCTCTCGGCCGCGGGCGCCCGCCTCGCGCTCGGCGACCTGGACGCCGAGGGCCTCGAGGCGATGCGCGGCAGCCTGCCGGGCGAGGTGCTCGCCGAGCGCGTCGACGTCACGCGCGAAGACGCCGTGGCCGCCTTCGTGGCCGCCACCGTAGAGCGCTTCGGCGGCCTCGACATCGCGGTGAACAACGCGGGCATCGCGTCGCCGATGAAGGCCCTCGTGGACACGACGGAAGCCGACCTCGACCTGAACTTCGCCGTGAACGCGAAGGGCGTGTTCTTCGGTATGAAGCACGAGCTCCGGGCCATGCTCGACCAGGGGCACGGCTGCATCCTGAACGTCGCGTCGATGGCCGGCCTCGGCGGCGCCCCGAAGCTGACGGCCTACGCGGCCGCCAAGCACGCCGTCGTGGGCATGACCAAGACCGCGGCCGTGGAGGTCGCGAAGCGTGGCATCCGCGTGAACGCCGTCTGCCCCTTCTACAGCCCGACGCCCATGGTCACGGAGCTCAGCAGCCCGGAGATGCAGGCCACGATGGCCAAGGGCGCCCCCATGAAGCGCCTCGGGGACCCGGAGGAGATGGTGAACGCGATGCTCCTCCTCATCGACCCGGCCAACACCTACATGACCGGCCAGGCCGTGGCCGTCGACGGCGGCGTCTCGGCGCTCTGAGCCAAGGGCCGAGACGCATCGAAGGCCCGCGACCTGAGCGCACATCGGAACGACAAGCCGAGCCCCCGGGCCTAGCATCCGCCGCCATGGAGATGCCCTTCCGGTCGGTGCAGCGCGTCTACTTCGACGACCTCGACGCTCTGAACATCCTCCACAACGTGCGCTACCTGCTCTTCATGGAGCGGGCACGCGGCGAGTTCCTCCAGGCCCTCGGGTTCAACTGGAAGGACTCCCTCGACGTGAATCCGGACAAGCACCACGTCATCGCCGCCCACGACGTCCAGTACCTCGCGCCCGTGCGCGGTGAGGTGCAGCTGAACGTCGAGCTCGCCCCCGTGCATCTCGGGCGCACGAGCCTGGTGCTCGAGGCCGCCGTGAAGGCCTTCCACGGGCAGGTCGAGCATTGCCGATGCACGACCCGCCTCGTTCGCCTCGACCCCGACACGGGAAAGCCATGTCCGTGGTCCCCGCGCATGCGCGAGGCCATCGAACCCCTGCTCCCGTCGGTGTGAGTTGACTTCAGGGGCGCTGCCGCCGACTCTCCGCTTTGTGACGGAGACTACCAATTCGTCGCCCAGCCAGCCTCCCCCTCCGTCGATGGCGACGGCCGAAGAGGTCCGCCGGGTGAGGGCTGCGCGTCGCGAAGACCGCCGCGAGGCCACCCGCCAGCGCATCCTCGACGCCGCCATGCGTCTGCTCGCCGAAGGCGGCTGGGAAGGCCTGACCATCGCCAAGCTGGCGAGCGAGCTCGACTACGCGGTCGGCGCGCTCTACCGCTATTTCGACGGCAAGGACGCCATCCTGATGTCCCTCCAGGGCCGCGTCGTCGAGCGGATGATCGCCGACATGAAGCGCGCCCTGAAAGCCGCCGACGCGCTCATCGCGGATCACCCCGAAGCCGAGGCCGAGGACGCGGCCCTGCTTCGCGTGCGCGCGGCGCTCGGCGTGTACGAGACGTTGCCGCTCCGCCGCCCGACGGACTTCAAGCTCCTGGCCTTCACGCTCGGCGAGCCGCGCGAGCTCGTCGACGAGAAGCGCCTCGACCCGGGCAAGCTCCCGCCCTTCCGCATGCTCCTCGCGGGCATGGGCGCGCAGCTCATCGCGGCGGCCTCCGTCGGGGCGCTTCGCCGCGGCGACACGGCGCGCCGGGCCATCCGCCTCTGGGGCGCCATGCAGGGCGTGCTCCAGCTCGGCAAGCTCGGCCGCTTCGAAGGCACGCTCTCCGATCCCTTGCTCGCGGAAGAGCTCGTCGAGGACCTGCTGGCGGGCTTCGGCGCCGACCGGGACCGCCTCGCGCGCGTGCGCGTGGATGCGCGCCGGATCCTGATGGATCTCGACGCCCCGCCTCAGCCCTCCACGCCGAGCACCCTCAGCAAGAACGCGTAGTGAAGCGCGACCTCGGCCAGCCGGTCGAAGCGCCCGGACGCGCCGCCATGCCCGGCGCCCATGTTCGTGTGGAGAAGCAAGAGGCCACGGCTCGTGCGCTCGTGGCGTAGCTTCGCCACGTACTTCGCCGGCTCCCAATAGGTGACGCGCGGATCGCTGATGCCCGCGGTCACGAGCATCGGCGGATAGGGCTTGGGCCCGACGTTGTCGTAGGGGCTGTAGCCCGCGATGCGCGCGTAGACGTCGGGATCGGCCTCGGGGTTGCCCCACTCCGTGTACTCGGTCGGCGTCAGCGGCAGCGACGCGTCCATCATCGTGTTCAGGCAGTCGACGAAGGGGACCATGGCGACGCCGGCGCCGAAGAGCTCCGGGTCGAGGTTCAGCGTCGCGCCCACGAGCATCCCGCCCGCCGAGCCGCCAACGAGCGCGATGCGCCCGCGCCCCGTGAGGCCCTCGGCGACGAGGTGCTCCGCGCACGCGAGCGTGTCCGTGAAGGTGTTCTCCTTGTGCTCGAGCTTGCCCGCGTCGTACCAGGCGCGTCCCAGCTCGCCGCCGCCGCGCACGTGCGCGATGGCGCAGACGAATCCCCGGTCGAGGAGCGAAGGCCGCGCCGTGCTGAAGCCCGCGTCGATGCTGATGCCGTAGGCGCCGTAGGCGTAGAGGTAGAGCGGCGTCTCGGG
>JBCDGX010000122.1:0-11034 GCA_038750805.1 Myxococcota bacterium | reverse complement strand
CGTCGAGCACGCCGTCGCCGCAGTTCGGCGGCGGGCCGAGGAAGACGTTGCGCAGGTCCGCGGCGAAGACGGCGAGACCGACGAGGTCTTCGGCGGCCGGCCGGACGAGCGTCGCGGCCACGGCCGCCGCATCCGCCGCGGTGTCGCGCTGCACGATGAAGTGCACGTAGACGGCGCGCTCCCCGGGCCGGAGCGTCACGGTCTCGTACTCCCAGTGAAGAAGATCCTCGCTCAGGAAAGGAGGCATCGGTCCCCGGTGCACGACGCGGACGGCGTCGCGGCCGGGCCCGTCGAGCACGCTCGCGATGGCCGGGTCGCCGTCGGTGGTCGAGGCGTCGTCGGTCACCAGCCAGAAGAGCCCGGGCCCGATCGCCGTGCCGCCCCGGTCCGTGGACTCGACGCTCGTCGCCGCGTCCGAGCCGAGGTTGAAGCTGGAGTTGACGGACCCAACGCGCACCTTGAACGTGATGTCCGCAACGCCGGGGTTTTCGATGATCTCCGCGAATCGCGCGAAGCCCACGCCGCTCATGGGGATCCAGATGCGTCGGCTGACGTTCAGCATTCCGAGCGTGACCGCCTCGAGGCGGTACTCGGTGCCGCGCCCGAGGGCGACGGTGGTGAAGGTCGCGCCGCTGCCGACCGCGTACTGCTCCCTGTCAAACGCGCACATGGCGTCGGGCGCGAGCGCAACGTTCGTCGTCACGCAGAGACCGGGCCAACGGTCGAACGCATCGCCCGAGCCGTCACCGATGGCGCCCGTGGAAAAATTGATGTCCCAGCGGTAGCCGCTCCCGTCGACGGGCGGACCGGCCTGCGCGGCGACGCCGAGCGGCGACCCGAACGTGATGGCGAGCGCGAGCGCGGCGAGCGGGCGCGCCGCACCGAAGGAGTCCCAAGTCATGCCCGAGGGTACCGGCCGTTCCATCGGGACCGAAGGCCCGCTTCAGGGCTCCGCGTCGTCCGCGCCCTCGTCGGGTGCGCCGAGCGCCGCGACGTCCGCCGCGATCTGGGCGATGTCCGGGTTCTCCGGGTCGTAGCGCCGGGCCTCCGCAAGGGCCTGGCGGGCCGCCGCCGCGTCCCCCTCCGAGACCGCCAGCCGCGCCCGGAAGAGCGCGTCCTTCGCCGCCTCCTCGCGCTCGTGCGGCGTCATGGTCGCGGGGCCCTCGGGCTCGGCGTCCTCCGCGCCGAGATCGCCGAGGTCGGGCTCCTCCGCGCCGAGGTCCCCGAGGTCCGGTGCCTCCGCGCCGGCGTCGCGCACGACGGGCACGACGCCCAGGTCCGGCACCTCCTCGAGCTCCGGCTCCGCGTCCGCCACGCCGAGGTCCTCGGTCCCGTCCACTCCGCCGTCGACGATGAGGTCGCTCGTCTCCCCTTCGTCGAGCCCGAAGAGCAGCGCCACGCCGAGCACGAGCGCGCCGAGGAGCACCGCCGCGAAAGCGATGCCCCCGCGCCCGCCATCGCTCGGCGCCGTCGCCTCGACCTGGAAGCGCCGGCTCGAGGGCCGCACCTCGATGGCCTCGACGAGCCCCGCCTCCTCGTAGGCTTCACGGATCGCCTCGGCGAAATCCTCGGACGCATGGAAGCGCTCGGCGGGCTCCTTCGCGAGCCCCCGCATGATCAGCGCGTCGACCTTCGTCGGGATCTGCCCCGGGTGCGCGGCCACGGCGCGCGGCGCCGGCGGATGCTCGTGGATGACCTGATGGGCCACGGCCACGGCGTCGTCGCCGGGGAAGGCCCGCTCCCCCGTCGCCGCCTCGTAGATCACCGCCGCGAAGCTGAAGAGGTCGCTGTGCACCCCGTAGCGCCCGTGGCGGAGCGTCTCCGGCGCCGCGTAGCAGGGCGTCCCGAGGAACTGCCCCTCACGCGTGAGGGCGGCGTTGGGCACGCGCGCCACACCGAAGTCCGCGAGCTTCGTCTGCCCCTCGGGCGTCACGAGCAGATTGTCGGGCTTCAGATCCCGGTGGATGATCCCCTGCTCGTGCGCGACCGTGAGCGCGTCGCCGACCTCGAGGGCCAGGCGCACGACCCCGGCCGGCGAGAGCGGCCCGCGGCTCCGGAGGATCTGCTTAAGCGTCGACCCGGCGACGTACTCGAAGACCAGGTAGGGCCCGAGCTCCTTCGACTCCCCGACGTCGTAGACCTGCACGATGTTGGGGTGGTGGAGCTTGGCTGCCGCCCGGGCCTCGTTCCGGAAGCGCTCGAGGAAGGTCTCGAGGGCCTCCGGGTCCATCTCGAGGTTGCGCACCGTCTTGATGGCCACGGCCCGGTCGAGGTCCGGGTCCCGCCCCAGGTACACGTTGCCCATGGCCCCGGCCCCGAGGAGCCGGTCGACCTCGTAGCGACCGATCGACTTCGGCGTGCGCTCGTCCACGGACGCGTCGGAGATACCACGGGTCGCGCAGCGGGGCCCTGCTTTCGTGGGGGTTTCATGCGCCTCGGGGGCGGCTCGAAGCGTCCGTGAACGGGGAGGTCACTCTTCGGGAGACGAAGGCGAGGGGCGCGTGCTAAGGCGCGGCATGCGCAGGACCAAAATCGTCTGCACCCTGGGCCCGGCGAGCGCCAACCCGGAGATGCTCGACCAGCTCGTCGCGGCCGGCATGGACTGCGCGCGGCTGAACTTCTCCCACGGTGACCACGAGGGCCACGCCAAGACCGCCAAGCTCGTCCGCGAGGCGGCGGCGCGCGCGCGGCGCCCGCTGGCGATCCTCGGCGACCTCAGCGGCCCGAAGATGCGCGTCGGCAAGTTCCCGAACGGGCCCATCGAGCTCGTGAACGGCGCGAAGTTCGTGCTCACCACGCGGGACGTGCCGGGGACCCAGGACGAGGTCTCGGTGACCTACGAGCCGCTCCCGCGGGACGTGCGGCCCGGCGACCTGATCCTCCTCGACGACGGGCTCCTCTGCCTGCAGGTCGAGAGCGCGAGCGAGACGGAAGTCGTCACCACCGTGACCGTCGGCGGCCAGCTCTCGGACCGGAAGGGCCTGAACCTCCCGGGCAGCCCGCTCAGCGCGCCGGCGCTCACGCCGAAGGACGAGAAGGACCTCGCCTTCGCCGTCAGCGAGATCAAGGTCGACTACCTGGCCCTCAGCTTCGTCCGCGAGGCCGAGGACGTGATCCGGACCAAGGAGCTCGCCGGGGACACGCCGGTCATCGCGAAGATCGAGAAGCCCGAGGCCATCGTGAACCTCGAGGCCATCCTCGACGCGGCCGACGGCGCGATGGTGGCGCGCGGCGACCTCGGCGTGGAGATGGGCTCCGAGAAGGTGCCGCTCCTCCAGAAGCGCATCATCCGGGAAACGAACGCGCGCGGGAAGATCGTCATCACCGCGACGCAGATGCTCGACTCGATGATCCGGAACCCGCGACCCACGCGCGCAGAGGCGGCGGACGTCGCGAACGCCGTGCTCGACGGCACGGACGCCGTGATGCTCAGCGGCGAGACGGCGACGGGCAAGTACCCGAAGCTCGCCGTCGAGACGATGAGCAAGATCGCCGTCGAGGTGGAGGACTCCTGGATCGGCGAGCTCTCGAAGCGCGCCGGCAGCATGCTCGCGTCCTCCGAGCAGTGGCAGTTCCCCGGCGCCGCCGCGCGCGCCGCGGCCGTGCTCTCCACGCACCTCCCGCTCAAGGCGATCCTCACCTTCACGACGGACGGGCGCTCGGCGAACCTCCTCGCCGAGTACCGGCCGCGCTGCCCGATCTTCGCGCTCACGCCGCGGGCCCAGGTGGCCCAGCGCCTCGCCCTCGAATGGGGCGTCGTCCCGGTGATCGAGGTGCCGCCGGAGGACCTCGACGAGACGCTCCGCATCGCGACCTCGCTGCTCGTGCGCACCGGCGCGGCCCAGCGCGGCGACGACTTCGCCATGGTCGTGCCCTGGCCGGTCTCCGGCGGCACGAACGCGGTGAAGCTCCACCGGCTCTGATGCAGGCGCCGCCGAGCCAGGCCAAGCAGGTCCTCGTGGTCCGGAAGGACCTGAAGATGCGCAAGGGCAAGATCGCCGCCCAATGCGCGCACGCCTCCATGCGCGTCCTGCTCCTGGCCATGAACGGCAAGCCCATCCGCGGCGGCACGCGCTGGAGCCTCGACGTGCCCGGCGGCTCGGCCCTCGAGACCTGGCTCGAGGGCGCCTTCACCAAGGTGTGCGTCTACGTGGAGAGCGAAGAGGCGCTCCTGGAAGTCGTGCGCACGGCCAGCGAGAAGGGCGTGCCCCACGCGCTGATCACGGACTCCGGGCGGACCGAGTTCGGCGGCGTGCCGACGCGCACCGTGGTCGCCGTGGGCCCCGATTGGCGCGCGCGCGTCGACGAGGTCACGGGGCACCTCCCGCTCCTTTGAGACGCGCGGTGTTCATCAAGCTCCCCGGGATCGCGCTCTTCCTTGCGGCCATGGTCCTCGGCGGATTGGGCGTGCTGCTCCTCCTGCTCGGCGTAGGGCTCGCCGTTCCGAAAGCAACGCGGCCCCTGGGGTTCGGCTTCCTAGCGAGCGCGCTTACGCTGGGCCTCGGCGCGGGGTTCGCGGCGGCGCTCTCGGAGATGGCCAAGACCGTGGGCCTCCTCGACTCGGACCCCTTCGCCCTCGCGCTGACGCTCGCGACCGTCGCCGTGGCCGTAGGCGTGGGCGTGTTGACCGGTCGTGCGACGCCCGGCCCACGCTGAGCGGCTTTCACCCCCCGCGCGCGACGAGGCGACGCTTCACGGCGGGGCGCCGCTCCGCTACAGCCTCGCCCATGGAGCTGCTCACCTTCGGCAACCTCGTGAACCTCCTGGTGCTCCTCTTCCTCCAGGCGGTGCTCGGCTTCGACAACCTGCTCTACATCTCCATCGAGAGTCAGCGGGCGCCGGAGGCCGACCGGGCGCGCGTGCGGCGGACGGGCATCCTCATCGCCATCGCGCTCCGCGTGGTGCTCCTCGTCGTGATGGTGTTGCTCCTCGAGCGCCTCGCCGAGCCCTTCCATCGCTTCGCCTGGGAGGGCGTGCTGACCGGGGCCGTGAGCTTCTCGACCATCGTCTTCGCCTTCGGCGGGATCTTCATCCTCTACACGGCTGTGAAGGAGATCCACCACCTCCTCGCCCTCGAGGACCCGGAAGAGGACGTCGAGGCGGACGAGGGCGTCACGAAGACCGCCGGCCAGGCCATCGCGATGATCGTCGTGATGAACCTCGTCTTCAGCTTCGACTCGATCCTCTCGGCGCTGGCCATCACGGACGTGATCCCCGTGCTCGCGCTCGCGATCATCGGCTCGGGCATCGGCATGATGGTGCTGGCAGACCGGGTCTCGGACTTCATCCAGCGGAATCGGAAATACGAGGTGCTCGGCCTCTTCATCCTGCTCATCGTGGGCGTGGTGCTCCTCGGGGAGACCGGCGTCGCGGCGGCCCACGCGACCCACGACGAGGGCGACATCCTCCGGGTCTTCGGCACGGCCATCGAGCCCATGTCGAAGACGACCTTCTACTTCTCCATCGCGGTCCTGGTCGCCGTCGACGTGCTCCAGTCGGGCTACCAGAAGAAGCTCGCCGCCGTCCGCGCGCGCGCCGCCAAGCTCCCGAGCGCCGCCAGGACCTGAGCGGGCCCGGCTCACGGTCTCGATGCTGCTAGGCTCGCGCGCCATGCGTCGCTTCCTCGCGCTCGCCCTTCTCTTCGCCTGCGCCTACCCGGTGCGCTCGACGACGCTCTCGCCGGTGCGCGGGGACGTCGACGCGCTGAACGAGCCCGTGGGCGTCTACCGCGTCGTCTTCCGGACGGCGACCATCCCCCCGCGCACCCGCGACGGCGTGGAGTGGGACGACGACGGGAGTCCGCCGGACCCGGTCGTGCGCCTCTACCGCGGCGAGACGCTCCTCCTCGAGCGCGCGGCGACGGAGCCGAGCCTCTCGCCGACCTTCCCCGAGGAGCCCTCGCGGAACCTGATGCTCCGCCCCGAGGACGAGCTCCGCATCGAGCTCTGGGACGACGACGGCATCACCGAACGGCCGATCGGCATCTGGCGCGGGCGCGGGCTGCCCCGGAGCGCGCTCCCCGGCGCCGACGCGCGCATCACCCTCGACGGCCGCGCCCAGCTCGTCTTCCGCGTCTTCGAGCCCGTCGCCCAGCGCGGCACGGGCATCCCCGAGTTCGAGGTGCGGAAGGACGCGCTCCTGGTGCGTGAGGTCATCCCCTTCAGCCCCGCGGGGCGCGCCGGCCTCGAGCCCGGCGACCGCATCGTCGCCATCGGCGACGACGAGGTCGCGGCGGTGGGGCCGAACCGCGCGGCGGGCGCCCTCTCCACCGCCGGCAGCCGGCGGGGCACGGTGCTCCGGGTCCGCCGCGGCGAGCGCATCGAAGAGCTCGTCCTCGACGGCGACTACGTCTGGCTCGCCGAGTGAGCCTCCGGGCGGGCCTGCTGGCAGCCCTCGCTCTCGCCGCGCTGGCCACGCCGGCCGAAGCCCAGCTCGGTCGCGGCGCGCGCCGGAGCCCGGACGCCTGGGACCTCCAGTGGAACGCGCGCTACGGCATGAGCTTCGGCGGCCGGAGCGAGGCCCTCGGCCGCGGCTTCGAGTTCGACAACACGCTCCGCTTCGACGTGCTCTTCGGGCGGCCGGGGAACGAGCATTGGCGCATCGGCCCGGCCATCGACCTCCGGACGACCTTCCGCGACTCGGCGGAGGCCGCCGGCGGCGCGTCGTTGCTCATCCCCATCGTGCGCGCCTACCCGCTCCTGCTCACGGTCGCGGGGGGCTGGGCCGTACGCCGGGACCCCCGGCCCGACGGCCCGGTGCTCGTCACGACGCTCGCCGGCGGCTTCCGGAGCTACAACTTCCACGGCCGCTACCAGATCGCGTCCCACGCCTTCGTCACGAGCCGCGTACACCTCGACGCGACCGAACGCTGGGAGCTGAGCGTGGGCTTCAGCCTCGATCTGGAGGCGCTCCTGGTCCTGCCCATGGGGGCGATCGTCACGCGCGCCGGGGCGAGCGATCCGGACGAGCCCCTCGAGAACGAGTGAGCGGACGGCCCTGGGAGCGAAGGGACGGCCGGCAAATCGTGGCCGATTTCAGGACACGGATCCTCATCGAGGGTAATGCTCCGCCCCGTCCTCATGCCCGAGCCCCCGTCGCCCCGGCAGAGCCGCACCCGAGCGGACGTGGTGACGCCGTCGTTCCGCGACGGCCGGCGCCCCATCAGCGGCACCCGGCCCCACCTGCGCGCGGTGCCGACGCCGCCCCCGCCGCGCCCGGACGCCGAGGACGAGCGCCTGGCCCTCGCGGGCCACGAGATGCTCAACGGGCTCGCCAACGTGCAGCTCCTGAAGGACCTCCTGGTGGCGCAGCGGGGCTCGAAGGCCGAGCAGGCGGAGGTCTCGGACGAGCTCGACGGGGCCATCGCGCGTCTGGCGGAGGTGGCGCGGGCCCTCCTCGTGCGCGGCGCGACCGAGCCCGCCGCCCGCTGCCGGGACCTCCCGGGGCGCGTGCGCGCGGCGGTGGAGAGGCACCGCCGCGCCGCTCGGCAGAAGGGCATCGTGCTGAGCGCGCTCCTGCCCGAGGCCTTCGAGGCGCGCTTCGAGCGGACGCTCCTCGGCGTCGCCGTGGACAACCTGCTCTCGAACGCGCTGAAGTTCTCGAAGCGGGGCAGCTTCGTGCAGGTCGTCGTCGAGCGCCGGGGCGCGGACGTGCGCATCGCGGTGCACGACGAGGGTCCGGGCCTCGCGCCGGACGAGCTCGCGAAGGTCTT
Organism: Myxococcota bacterium; assembly: GCA_038750805.1. Taxonomy (GTDB): domain Bacteria; phylum Myxococcota_A; class Polyangia; order Polyangiales; family Houyiibacteriaceae; genus CALCTH01. Next base: position 3,323 of record JBCDGX010000122.1, on the reverse strand, counting down.
CGCGGGGCGGGCCTCCGCGCGGCCGACCGCCGGCGAGGCCAGCCACGGCCTCGGCCTCGGCCTCGTGCGCGGTCGGCTCCGGGAGCACGGCGCGGACCTGCGGGCCGAGAGCCCCGGCCGTGGCCAGGGCGCCACCTTCACCATCGTGCTCCCCGGCGTCACGGGCTGAGCGGCCTGGGCCGCCCAGGCCGTCCAGCACGCCCCGTGCGGCTCCGCGCGGACGAGGCGTACCGCGCGTCGCTACCGTCGCGGACCATGCTCGTCCGCCCGCTCCCCGCGGCCTCGCTGGCCGCCTTCCTCCTCCTCGCCTGCGGCCCGAAGCCCGCCCTCGAAGAGCCGGAGGCCAGCGCCACGGGCGCCGAGGCCGAGGCGCAGGCGCTGCTCGGCCTCTACGCGCCGCTCTACGTCTCGGTCCGCACCGAGGTCGCCCGGGCGAACTGGGTCGCGAGCACGGACGTGAGCGACGAGCACACGGGGCTCCGGACCGGCGCCTCGACGGCCTACTCCGCGCTCACGGGCAACGCCGAGCTCATCCGCCAGGTGCGCGCGCTCCTCGAGCGCGAGGACGAGCTCGCGCCCCTCACGAAGCGCCAGCTCCGCGAGATCCTCCTCGAGGCCGCGGGCGCGCCCATGACGAACCCGGAGCTCGCGCGAAGGCGCGTCGCCACGGAGTCCGAGGTCTCCGCCATCCTCGACGGCTTCGAGTTCTGCATGGACCGGCAGGGCGACGCCTGCGCCGCGCCCGTCACCACCAACGACCTCGACCGCGTGCTCGCGAGCTCCCGGGATCTCGAGGAGCGCCGCGCCGCCTGGGAGGCCTCGAAGGAGGTCGGCCCGGCTCTCCGCGAGGGCCTCGTCGAGCTCCGGGAGCTCCGGAACGGCGTCGCGCGGGAGATGGGTTACGACGACTTCTTCGCACTCCAGGTCGCCAACTACGAGATGACGCCGGACGAGATGATGGCGCTCCTCGACAAGCTCCTCGAGGAGATCCAGCCCCTCGTGACCGAGCTCCATTGCTGGGTTCGCCACGAGCTCGCGGGGCGCTACGGCACCGAGGTGCCGGAGCGGCTCCCGGCCCATTGGCTCGGCAACCGCTGGGGCCAGAGCTGGCCCGGGCTCGTCGAGGGCGTCGACCTCGACCAGCTCGTCGCGGACAAGGAGGCGAGCTGGCTCGTCGAGCAGGCCGAGCGCTTCTACGTGTCCATGGGCCTGCCCGAGCTACCGGAGAGCTTCTTCTCCGAGAGCGACCTCTACCCCGTCGAAGAGGGCGATACGCGGCGGAAGAACGCGCACGCGAGCGCCTGGCACCTCGACCTCGACACGGACGTGCGGAGCCTGATGAGCGTGGAGCCGAACTGGCGCTGGTTCGAGACCACGCACCACGAGCTCGGGCACATCTACTACTACCTCCTCTACGCGAACGACGACGTGCCCGTGCTGCTCCGGGGCGGCGCGAACCGGAGCTTCCACGAGGGCGTCGGCGAGCTGATCAGCCTCGCCTCGGGCCAGCTCCCCTACCTCCGCGAGGTCGGGCTCCTGCCCGTGGGCGAGACCATCGACGAGGCGCGCTTCCTCCTCGACCAGGCGCTGACCGGGCCCATCGTCTTCCTTCCCTTCGCGGCGGGCACGATGAGCCACTTCGAGGCGGACCTCTACGCCGGGGACCTCGCGCCGGAGGACTTTCAGGCGCGCTGGTGGGAGCTCGTCGGGCGCTACCAGGGCATCGCGCCCCCGGAGGCCCGGGACCCGAACGGCTGCGACGCCTGCACGAAGACGCACGTCATGGACGACCCGGCGCAGTACTACGACTACGCGCTGGCGACGGTGCTCCGCTACCAGCTCCACGACCACATCTGCACGGAGCTCCTCGAGGAGGACCCGCACGCCTGCAACTACTACGGCCAGGCGAGGGTCGGGGAGTTCCTCCGGGCGCTGATGGAGCCCGGCGCCACGAGGGACTGGCGCGAGCACCTCGAGGCCCTGACCGGCGAGGGCCTCACGGCCGAGCCCATGCTCCGCTACTTCGAGCCGCTGCTGACGGATCTGCGGCAGCGAAACGAGGGCCGCGACTGCGCCTGGCCGGGCTGAGCGTCGTTCGACGGAACGATCGTTCGCCATCGGGCAACGCGTCGTTCGAACCGGCCGCAGTGTCGAAACCGCGCGGAGCGCGCGGCATACGGGCCCCGAAGGCGCATCGCGCGCCAGAAAGGTCAGTCCAATGCTTCGCTTCTCCTCGCTCGTGCTCGCGCTCGCGCTCTTCTCCGGCTGCGGTGAAGACGACCCCGCGACGGTCACGGATGCCGGCATCGACGCCGGCGCCGTCGACGTCGACCAGGGCGTCGACGCCGGCATCGACATGGGCGGCGGCACGCCGATGACCTTCACGCTCCTGAACGCCGGCACCACCGCCATGGAGGGCCACACGCCCCGCGGCTTCATGGGCCAGGGCATCGGCCTCTTCGCCGGCGACAACCTCAACCCCCGCTTCCCGGACGGTGACGGCGTGCACTTCTTCTTGAGCTTCGACCTCTCGTCGCTCCCGGAGGGCACGATCGAGTCGGCGACGCTGCGGAGCGAGAACGCGGACGTTGCCGGATCGCCCTACATGGACCTCGGCAACCTGAACCTCGAGGAGATCCGCTATGCGGCCTTCTCCTCGGCGCTCTGGAACGCGCCCGTCGTGGACGGCGGCCACACCTGCGTCTTCGCGACGAGCGCGGCGGGGCCCTTCGCGTGCGACGTGACGCCGCTGGTCGAGAGCTCCCGGGCCGACGCCTACGGCTTCGCGCAGATGCGCATGAGCCTGGACACCGCCGGCGACAACGACGGGTCGCAGGACCTCGCTCTCTTCTTCATCACCGACTCGAACACGAACGAGCCCGGCATCTTCGAGCTCGAGGTCACGGTCCGCGTCCCCTGAGACTCCTCGGCGCGGCGGCTCCCCGGGTCCGGGGAGCCGCGTCGCGTCGCTTCGGCTCTCAGGGGTTCGGCAGGAGATCGCCGCGGAAGTCGAAGCCGAGCAGGATGAGCGGGAAGGCCTGGGACACGCCGTCGGTCACGAACGTGCCGTTTGACTCGGAGCAGCCACCGTCCTGGAGGAAGCCAGCCGTGCAGGCGTCGGCGTCGCCGGTGCGCCAGCGGTGCCGGGTCCACCACTGCACGAGGAGCAGGATGCTCGGCCCGTTGAAGCTGTCCTTGAACTTCTTGAAGAACGTGTAGGCGAGCACCGGGCCCACGCGGTCGAAGACCCGACCGTTGCCGCCGTCCGGCGCGTCCGAATAGAAGGGGCGCGTGAGCGTGTAGCGCGCGCCGACGGTCCACTT
>JBCDGX010000121.1:0-11045 GCA_038750805.1 Myxococcota bacterium | reverse complement strand
GTCTCCTCGAACTCGTCGGTCCAGAGCTCGCCTTAGAAGGGCCAGTACTCCTCGTCGTCGCGGAGGATCCCCTGGATGCTGAGGGGGTCGACGAGCTCCGTCGGGAAGCGCCCGGACGCGAGGCTCTCGATCTGGATCTCGATGCGCCGCTTGCTGCCCATCACCGCGTCGATGCGTCCGATGCGCGAGCGGCGAAGGCCCGCGCCGAGGCGCGCGCGAAGCTCCCGGAGCGAGCGGAGCGCCGCGTCGTTGGCGGCGGCCACGAGGCGCTCACGTAGGGCCGCCACCCGGCGCGGGAAGGTCCGTGCGGCGCGGGCGTCCGCCGCGAGAAGCGCGCGCACGCCCTCGCCCGCGGCCGCCTCCTCGGGCGCGTCCGGGGCCGCCCGCCGGAGCGTCGCCTCGAGCGCCCGGAGCCTTTGCGCGTGGGCGTTCACGGCCTCCTCGAGCGAGCGCAGCTGCTCGGGATCGGCCCCGCCGTCCCGGAGCGCGTCGAGCTGTCGGGTGAGCCCGCCGAGGAGCGCGCGGGCCCGCTGAGCAATCCGCTCCACCTCCTGCCGCTGGCTGAGCCAGGCCTCCCGGCGCGCGGCCGCCGCCGGTGCCTCGTCGCTCCCGAGGCGCGCGCGGAGGCCCCGGAGGTCCGTCGCCAGCCGACCCGAGCGGGCCGCCTCGGCGTCGAGGGTCCGGATGCGCGAGTGGAGCCCGTAGAAGCCCGGATCGACGCGAAGGAGCGTGAGCAGCAGCCCGTCGACGGTCTCGAGGCGCTCCGTCGACGCGTCGCCGCCCGCCGTGTCTTCTTCGGCCTGCCGCCGCTCCTCGCGGAGCAGGGTGTCGTAGAGCGCGCGCTGCCGGTCCTCGCTCGCGAGCACCAGGTCCAGGCGCTCCGCGAGCGGCGCGTACACGCGCTGGAAGCTCTGGAAGAGCGCGTCGGCGTCGCCGAACTCGCAGCGGGCCAGGTGCACGTAGCCCCGGAGCAGCGCGGCCTCGGCGACGAAGGGCGAGGCCGGGAAGCGTGCTTCGAGCTGGTCCAGCAGATCGAGCGCCGTGTCCGGCTCGTCGCCCTCGTACATCGCGTAGGCGCTCTCGAAGAGGGCCTCCGCCACGCGCTCCGAGTCGTTCGGGACCTGGAAGTAGTAGTAGAACGCGTCGTCCGGCCGCTGACCCTCATGAGCGACGCGCCCGAGGCCGAGCCAGGCGAGGTCCTTCAGGCGGAAGTAGCGCTCGTCGACGAAGAAGGTGAAGCGCTCCGTGTCCTCGGTCGTCGCGATGGAGCAGAAGCGCGCTTCGGCGGTCCCGAGCTCGCCGCGGCGCGCGGCGGCCGCGCCCCGAAGGTACTGAGCGTTCGCGTAGAAGCGGCTCCGGCGGCCGATCTGCTCGAGCCAGCCCTCGGCGGCCGCGTCGTCGGCGGCGTCGTAGGCCGCCCGGCCGCGGAGGTAGAGGAGCTCGTTCGCCGCGTCCTCGGGGAGCTCCTCTTCGGCGTCGGCGATGGTTCCGCCATCGCGGAGCGCCACGGCCTCGAGGCGCGCGATGGCGCCCCGGAGGTCGCCGGTCTCGAGGGCCACGTCGACCCAGCGGCGGGAGGCCGGACCGAAATAGGGCTCCCCGAGCCCGCGCGCGAGGGTCGTCTCGAGGACGCGATGCGCGCTCCGGAGCGCGCCGAGCTCGGCCAGCGCCCCGGCCAGGAGGAGCTCCGCGCCGGGGACGTCCTCGACGTCCTCGAAGTCGCTGAAGCGCGGGCTGTAGACGACCTCGTAGAGCGCGAGCGCCGCGTCGTCGTAGCGCCGCTCGAAGTAGAGCTGCTCCCCGCGCCGGACCTGCGCCCGGAGCCGCCGCACGTTGCCGGTCTCCTCGGCGAGGAGGCGTTCGTCGGCAAGGGCGTCGAGGTAGGCGCCGAGGCTCGGCGCGGCCGCCTCGGCGGGCGGGGGCGCCTCCTCCTGGGCCTGCAGCGGGGGCGCGACCAGGTTCAGAAGCAGGAGCGCCGCGGCTGCCGAGAGCTCGCGCTCGCCGCGCCTCCGGCCTCGCCGCGCCTCGCGCCTGACGCCCCGCCTCACCCTCAGTTCTCCGACTCGAGGTCCCGCGTGGCGACGCGCACGCGGGTGCGCACGGCGTACTCGCCTTCGCCGTCGTCCTCGAAGTCCTCGGCGATGTCCGAGCGGTCGTCGAGCACGAGGATCACCTCGGTCAGGCGCTCGCCCACGACCTCGAAGCGGAAGGTGTCCCGGAGCGTGTAGCGGTACTCGCCGCCGGCCCGGGCGCGCTGCTCGACCTCGAGGGTCAGCTCGTGCGGGCCCGGCGCCGCGAAGCCCTCGAAGACCTGCCGGCCGTCCTCGCCGACGTCGTCCCCGGTCTCGAACACCGGGGCGCCGTCTACGCGGATGACGAGGCGCCCGAGGATCTGCTCGTCCGCCCGGTTCTCCACGCGCACGCGAAGCTTCGTGCGGAAGAGCTGGTTGCCGAGCACCGCGATGCGCGAGCGCGTCTGCACGAGCTCGTCCATGAGCGTCGCAAAGTCGGCCTCGAGCGCGCCGAGGTCCGGCGGCGCGTCGGGATCGGGTGCGTCTGGCGGCGGCGGGGGCTCCGGCGCGAGCTCGACCTCGGCGGGAGGAGCGTCTTCGTCGGGCGCCGGCGCCGGCGTCTCCACCTGCGCGGGCGGCGGCTCGGGGGGCGGGCGACGTCGCCGCCGGCGCCGCTGGGCGTCCGCCACGTCCCCGGCGAGGTCGACGAGGAGGAGCGCCAGGAGGAGGCCGAGGGCGGCGCGGAAGCGTGAGGTCCGGGCCATCATGGGCGGAACGGCAGGAAGAGCGAGACGCCGAGGGTCCCGACGAGGTTGTTGACGATGACCGACTCGCCGAGGAGCTCCTGCTGGAGCACCTGATCCCGGAAGTCGATGCGGAAGGCGAAGGCGCTCCCCCAGTAGAGCTTGAGCCCGAGGCCTCCGCTGAAGGTCAGGCCGCGGGCCGTCTGGTTATCCGTCACCCCGCCGCCGGCGGCGAGGTAGAGGTCGAAGCGGCCGATGGGCCCGCCGAACCAGCGCATCTTCCCGTAGGCGAGGGACCAGAGGAGGTGTCCCGTGTAGACGAAGACGTCGTTCTCGACCTGGAGCACGGTCGCGCCGATCTCGTCCTCGATGATGCGCACGAGCTCCGAGTCCGTGCGCGTATAGGCGAAGCTCAGCTCGAGGCCGAGGGCCTCCGAGAGGTGAAAGGTGTAGGCGCCCTGCACCTGCCAGTGGCTGCTCGTCAGGTCCGCGGCGTAGAAGCCGCCCATGAAGCTGAGCTCGTGCCGGAGAGCCTTCCGGAAGATGCGCTCCTGGACACCGCGGTAACGCCGGCGGGCGTTCAGCTCGTCCCGAATCGCCTCGTCGATGCACTGGGCTTCGGCGACCGCCGGAGGAAGGGCCCCCGTCGCCGAGAGCGAAGCGAGCAGCGCCACCAGGAAAAGGGCGCGCCGCGGGGGTCTCCACGCCATGCGCGCGCAGTGTCGCGTCGCGCCGAAGGGCCCGTCAACGCTGGCTTCCGCGGCGGAGGTGCGCTCCTTGGGCGCACCCTCCCGTGCCGGGCCGCTCAGCGGAAGTAGCGCTCGCCCGTATCGCAGAGGATCGTGACGACGCGCCGGCCGGGCCCGAGGCGGCGCGCGACCTCCACGGCGGCGTGCACGTTCGCGCCGGCCGAGGGGCCGACGAGGAGCCCCTCCTCGCGCGCGAGGCGCCGGGTCATGCGGTCCGCCGCGAGGTCCGTGACCGTGACGATGTCGTCGATGAGCCCGGTGTCGAGCACCTCCGGGACGAAGCCGGCGCCGAGGCCCTGGATGCCATGAAGCCCGGGCTTGCCACCGCTGAGCACGGCCGAGCCCCGCGGCTCGACGGCCACGATGCGGATCTCCGGGTTTCGCTCCTTGAGCACGCGGCCCACGCCGCTAAGCGTGCCGCCCGTGCCCACGCCGGCAACGAAGGCCGTGAGGTCCCCGCCCGTCGCGTCCCAGATCTCCTCAGCGGTCGTCAGCGCATGCACGTCCGGGTTCGCCGGGTTCTCGAACTGCGCCGGCATGAAGGCCCCCGGCGTCTCGCGGAGCATGCGCTCGGCCACGTCCACGGCGCCGGCCATGCCGCTCATGGCCTCCGTGAGCACGACCTCGGCGCCGTAGCTCTTCAGGATGTCGCGGCGCGCCTCGCTCATGTCCTCGGGCATCACGATGACGCAGCGGTAGCCGCGCACGGCGCAGATCATCGCCAGGCTGATCCCCGTGTTCCCGCTCGTGGCCTCGATGATCGTCGCGCCCTCGCTCAGGCGACCGACGCGCTCGGCGGCCTCGATCATCGCCTTCGCGGGGCGGTCCTTCACGGAGCCCGCTGGGTTCAGGAGCTCCGCCTTGGCGAGCACGTCGCCCCCACCCTTCGGGGCCAGGCGCCCGAGGCGCACGAGCGGCGTGCCGCCGACGAGCTCGAGCACACCGTCGAGAATCTTCTCGGCCATGGGCGGAGCCTACGCGCTCAAGGCGCGGCGCGCTGGAGCTCGGCGTCGATGGCGGCCCGGAAGGCCTCGAAGGGCTGCGCGCCCTGAATCAGCAGGTCGCCGATGAGGAAGCTCGGCGTGCCGATGCGGGCGCCGGCGTTGCGGACGGCGCTCATGTCGGCTTCGACGCCCGCCCGGTGCGTCTGGCGTCGGAGCGCGCGGCGCACGGCGTTTGCGTCGATGCCCCGGACCTGTCCGGCGAGGCGCACGAGCGAGTCCTCGTCGAGGGTCCGCTGGTTGTCGAAGAGGAGGTCGTGGAAGCGCCAGAAGGCCTGGTCGCCGCCCTGGCGGTAGACCTCGCGCGCCGCCTCCGCGGCGGGCATGGCGCGCTGATGGAAGGGCAGCGGGTAGTCGCGCCAGACGAGCTGCACGCGGTCGCCGTAGGTCTCCAGGATGCGCTCGACGGTCGGGCGGACGCGATTGCAGAAGGGGCACTCGAAGTCCGAGAACTCCTGGATGACGAGCTGCGGCCGGGCGGCGCCGCGGCGGGGCGCCCGACGCGGCACGGCGATGGTGTAGCGCTGGGCCTCCGGAGGTGCGGGGCTCGGGGCGGCCGCTCCGCCCGCGATCGTCTGCGGCGTCGTCGCCCCGTCGCGAATCACCCGCTCGTAGAGGGCACCCCGCGGCGTCCCCTCCCGGACGAGGCGCCGGGCCTTGGCGAGCTCCTCGGAGATGAGCTCCTCGAAGCGCTCGAAGGGCTGCGCCCCCCGGAGGTTGCGCCCGTTGATGAAGAAGCTCGGCGTCCCCGAGGCCCCGAGCCCGCGGGCCAGGGCCTGCTGCCGCTCGACGGTCGCGCGGTGGCGCGCGTCGGTGATCGCGCGCTGCACCTCCGCGCCCTCATGTCCCTGCTCCCGCGCCCAGCGGACGAGGTTCGCGTCGGTCAGCTGGCGCTGATTCTCGAAGAGCGTGTCGTGGTAGCGCCAGAAGGCCGTGTCCCCGCCCTGACGCTGCACCTCGAGGGCCGCCATCGCCGCCGGGAAGGCGCTCTGATGGAAGGGCAGCGGGTTGTTCATGAAGACGAAGCGCACCTCGTTGCCGAAGCGCTGGCGCACCTGCCGGAGCGTCGGCTGGACGCGGCTGCAAAACGGGCACTCGAAGTCGCTCATCTCGACGATGGTGACGAGCGCGTCGTCCGGTCCGAGCTGGGGCGGGTTCCCCTCGATGGGCACGCGGTAGACGGCGCTCGGGTCCGGCTGCGGGCGTCGGCTCGGCGTGGGGGCCCGGGCCGGGGCCTCCTCGCGGCCGTTCGCCGTGAGCGCCGCGTACACGGCCCCCACCGGGACACCGCTGCGGGTCAGCCGGTCCGCCACCGCGAGCTCCTGGTCGATGATCTCCCGGAAGCGCTCGAAGGGCTGCGCGCCGGTGAGCTGGCGCCCGTTGATGAAGAAGTTCGGCGTGCCCCGGGCGCCGATGCGCCTCGCGAGGGCCTGGTCCGCGTCGATGATCGCGGTGTGCGGCTGCCGGTCGAGGGCCCGGGCGACGGCCGCGGCTCCGAGACCGGCGGCCCGCCCGTAGCGCTCGAGGGAGGCCCGATCGAGCGCCCGCTGGTTCTCGAAGAGCGTGTCGTGGATCCGCCAGAAGGCGTCGTTCCCGCGGCGGCGAAAGACCTCCATGGCCAGCTGCGCCGCGGGCTCCGCGTTCTGGTGGAAGGGCAGCGGGTTGTTGCGCCAGACCAGGCGGACGCGGTCCTCGCCGTACTCGCGGAAGATGCGCTCGATCGTGGGGCGCACCCGGGCGCAGAAGGGGCACTGGAACTCGCTGAACTCGACGATGGTGACGAGGGCGCTCGCGCTCCCCCGCACGGGCTGGTCGTCCACGGGGACGCGGAAGCGCTCGATGTCGTCGGGGATCGGGACGGCCGGCGCTGCGGGCGCGGCGGGTGTGGGCGGCGCCGCCGGGGACGTCCCCGGGCGCACGGGCCTCACCGATTGCGCGGACGCGCCCACACCGAGCGAGAGAAGGAGCGCGAGCGGCGCGAGCGTTCTGTACCCCATGAGATCAGAGTACCTGCCGGAGCCGAGGAGCGCGTGCGAGGCTCGTGACCATGCGCGCTTTCCTCCTCGCGATGCTCGCCCTCGCCTGCGTCCCGAGCGCCGCGCCGCCGCCTCCGAGCGCCGCCGAGAACCCGACGCGCGTCGCCGGGCTGCCCGTCGTGAAGCTCCCGGAAGCGCAGCTCCCCGAGCGCCTCGCCCGCGGCGTGAGCGCGGTGCGTTCGACCCTCGCCCTCACGCTCCCGGACCCCGGCGACGCGAGCGGCGAGGCGCGCGAGGCGTTCCTCCGGGACGCGTATGCCCCGGCGCTCCAGGCCCTCACGCTCTCGGCGCGCCGGGCGGAGCGCACGCTCGCCCCGCTCCGCGAGGGCTCGAGCGTCGAGAAGCGCGCCTACGTGCTCCTCGTGATCCTGCTCGAGCGCCACGTGATCGAGCAGGTGCTCGCCCTTCCGCCCGCCCCCGAGGCCCAGGGCGACGCGGCCGGCGCCCACCGCCGCCGCCTCGAGGGTCAGGTGCGGTCCCGGGCCCGCATGGCCCTGAGCTTCGCCGAGGCCTGCTCGAGCGAGCTCGATGGCTTCGGTCCCCTCTACGGCCCATGGCGACCCGTGTGCGCGCGCGTCGCGGACGAGTGCCGCGCGCTGGCCACGCCTTCGGCGCCGGCCGTTCTGGGCAGGGTGAGGCGCGCCCCGGTTCGTCTCCCCGCCGAGTGCGAGGGTCCCATGCGCTACGAGGATCCGCAGGCGCTTCCCCGGGACGCCTCGGCCCCGCCGGCGCTGCGCGTCGAGCTGGATCGGTCCATTCCTGCCGCGGCGCGGGAGAGCCTCCGCGAGGTGCTGCGCCGGACCCTGCCCGACCACGGGTTTCCACCGGCCGTTCCCGCCGCCGCCCTCGCCGAGGCGGAGAGGCTGCACGCCGAATCGCGCTGGGCGCCGGGGAGCCCGCGCTGCCGCGAGGCCCCGCCGCGTCTCGCGATCCTCGGCCGGACGCATCCCAATCTCGTGCTCGCCCGCGCGGAAGCGTGGTGCGCCGAGGGCGCCTGTCACCTCTCCGTCTTCGCGTGGCGCGCCGGCGATGAGGAGAGCGAGGGGCTCCCGCCGTCCCTCTACGCGCCCGTCGATGACCCGCGAGACGAGGGTCAGCTCGTCGCCGCCGCCTTGCGCCTGGTTCCCGAGCCTCCGGGCGGCATGGGCGGCCTCGGCTTGCGGGGCTCCGGACCGAGCGTGGTGCGGACCCTGGAGCGCACCCGCTCCGATCCCTTCCTTCGGGTGGCGCCGGCGCTCTGGGACGGCCGCGCGGAGCTCGCCGACTGCGTCCCGCCGGGGACCTCCGTCAGCGTCGACGCGAGCTGGGAGGTCGCGCCTGACGGATCGACCGTCGAACCCTCCGTCGTGCCCCGCACCATGCCCGCGGACGTCGACACCGACGACGTGGTTGCGTGCATCGAGCGGGTGATCGCCGCGAAGGGCTGGCGCTGCCCGCGCTCCGGCGAGGCCGAGCGCGTTGAAGCGCTCCTCTGCGTCGGCCGGCCCGCCGACGCGGACTGACCCTCAGACGTCCTTCCGGCGCTTGGCGAGGTAGGCGAGCGCCCGCGCGTAGCCGGCGAGCGCGTGGCGAGCGCGGCGAGCACGCCCGCCACGGTGAGCTTCTCGGTCACGGCGGCTCCTCCGAGCGGCGCGCCCGCCCTCAGGCGGGCGGGCGCATCGTGACGGCGGTCAGCCCGTCACCGAACGCCGTGCCCATGGCCCGCGCCGTGCGGACGAGCTGCCCGTTGGGGTCGACGCGCTTCGGCGTCGCGATGGCGTCCTCGATGGGGACGGCGACGACCTCGCCGTTCCGGAGCGCGGCCATCTGACCAAAGCGTCCGGCGGCGACGAGCTCCGCGGCCATCTCGCCGAAGCGGCTGCCGAGCACGCGGTCGAACTGCGTGGGGCTGCCGCCGCGCTGCGTGTGGCCGAGCACGGTCACGCGCATGTCCGCGTCCACGAGCTTCTCGAGCCCCTCCGCGACGCGATGCGCCGCGCCCATGAGCCGGGGCATGGCGCCGGCATCGTGGCTGACGACGCTCTCCTTGCCGCCCTTCGGCATGGCGCCCTCGGCCACGACGATGATGCTGTAGTTGGCGCCGCCCTCCCGCCGCCGCGCGATGAGCTGGGCCAGGGGCTCGAGGTCGTAGGGGATCTCCGGGAGGAGGATCGCGTCCGCGCCCCCGGCGATGCCCGCGTGGAGCGCGATGAAGCCCGCGTTCCGGCCCATCACCTCGACGAGCATCACCCGGTCGTGGCTGTCCGCCGTGTCCCGGATCCGGTCGATGGCCTCCGTGGCCACGTTCACCGCCGTGTCGAAGCCGAAGGTCTGGTCGGTGCCCGCCAGGTCGTTGTCGATGGTCTTCGGGACGCCGACGATGTTCAGGCCCTTCTCGATGAAGCGCTGGGCGATGCCCATGGAGCCGTCGCCGCCGATGCTGATGATCGCGTCGAGGCCGAGCTCCTCGCAGTTCGCGCAGACCCGGTCGCTGACGTCGGTCTCCCGCTCCTTCCCGGAGGGGTCCTTGATCACGTAGCGGAAGGGGTCGCCGCGGTTCGAGGTGCCGAGGATGGTCCCGCCGCGCTCGATGATGCCGCGCACGTCGCCGGGCCCGAGCCAGCGGTTGCCGCGCGGGCTCTTGTAGCTCGGGTCCACGAGCCCGTTGAAGGCGTCCTCGACGCCGAGCATCTTCCAGCCGTAGCGGCCGACGCCGACGCGAACGGCCGCGCGGATGACCGCGTTGAGGCCCGGGCAGTCACCGCCGCCCGTCAGAATTCCGACCCGCTCGATCGCCATCTGTCCTCCGATTGGGACGGGAGACTGCCACGGGCGGACCCTAGGCGCACCGGCGCCTTTCGCGAGGCCGGTCCATGCGGTAGTCGAAGCTCGCCGTGACGGACGACGCCATTCGCGAGCGGGACGCCCTCCGGCGCGAGGTCGAGGCGCTTCGCGCCGAGCTGGCGGGGCTGCGGGCGGAGCGGGCGCGGGGCGCGGACGTGGGCCGGAAGGCGCGCTCGGCGATGAACGTGCTGCGCCCCTGGCGGCTGCTGATCCCGCTCTTCGACCGGCACAAGGTCGTGCGGAGCTTCGGCTCGCTCATGGGCACGGTCAGCCGCTACTCGGAGCCCCAGGGCGAGTGGCCGACGCGCGACGAGGTGCTCGTCGACACGCGCACTTTCCTCGAGTCCGTGGCGCGCTACCAGGTGCGCCGGCGGACGCTGGTCTTCCTGGTCTCGCTCTTCGCGGCGGTGATCCCGGCGCTCCAGATCTGGCTCGTCGTCCAGCAAAACGAGATCATCGAGAACCAGAACGAGTACTTCGAGATCCAGGTCTACGACCTCGTCGCGCGCTCGATGACCGAGGGGGATCCGAACGCCCGGCTCATGACCGGCGCGCTCCTGGCGAACGCGCAGCTCGACTTCCTCGGGGACGTGGTCGAGGAGGCCTTCGACCCCTCGCTCCTCGCCCAGTACCGCGCCGGCGACGTGGACGCGCCCCGGCGCCTCGAGGACGCGGCCTTCCGCGGGCACCTCGTGCGGGCCGTGAGCCGCTCCCTCGAGCGCGGTGGGCCTGCCGAGGACATGGACGCGGACGGGCTCTTCGAGGTCGGGCGGCCGATGGTGCGGCGCATCCTGAGCGACGCGGCGGACCGCATCCCCCAGGTGCTCCGCATCGGCGCCCGGGGCTCGGTGCCCGCGGAGCTTCGCGAGCAGGTGGACCACTACCTCTTCCAGATCGGCGCGCTCCTCCGCAGCTACGGCCGCGTCTGCCGGAGCGCCGGCGAGGCCGACGCCTACCTCGGGGACCTCGGCCCGCTCCTGCGGCGCCTCTCCGAGCGGCGGGCCCTGGGCGAGGGGCAGGTCTTCGCGGAGGCCTACCGGACGTCCATGCAGGACGTGCTCTTCGAGGTCGCCCTCGAGAGCGAGCGGGGCTCGGGCCCCGTGGACCTCGCCGGCGCCGGTCTCGAGCCCGAGGAGGCGCTCCGGCGCGGCCTCGCGACGCTCCGCGAGGGCGAGGCCGAAGGCGTCCGCTGGGGGAACCTCGAAGCGCAGGTGCTGCCATGAGGTGCCTGCTCTTCGCCCTGCTCTTCGCCCTGCTCGTCGCGTGCGGCGGCGCGAGCGGACCCCGAGACACCACCCCGGACCCCCAGCCCGAGGACGCCGGGGTCGCCTCCGTGCCGGACGCCGCGCCGGCGGAGGTCCCCGAGGACGCGCTCGAGGGCCCGGAAGACGCGCTCTGGGCGCAGCTCGTCGGCGCGGACGCCGTGGCGCTCTTCGAGGGCGTCCCGCTCCCGAACGCCCGCGTGGTCGAGGGCGGTGAGGCGCGCCTCGGCCGGCCCGCCATCCCCGAGGCCCTCGCCAGCCTCCCCTACGGACCTCGGTCCGGCGACCTGGCCGCGCTCCCGGAGGGTTCCCCGCTCGGGAGCGCCCGGGAGGAGGCGTCGGCCGCGCTCGTCAGGGCCTTCCAATGCGAGCGCCTCGCAGCGACGGGCCTTGGCCCGGGCGAGCGAAGCTGCGCCGAG
>JBCDGX010000120.1:0-11131 GCA_038750805.1 Myxococcota bacterium | reverse complement strand
TCGTGCGTTCGCGTTTACCCGGTCGTCGAGCGAGTACTGTAGTTTTCGCCCTGCCGTGAACACCGCTCCCGGATAGGCAGTGATGGGGCGCAGCGCGAGTCCCCATTCGCAGGTGTACTGGATCTGGGAGATTGCGCACGCTCCCGGATCACCCTCACTCCCTAGCTCGGGCCTTGGCTCGACGACGCGAAACCTACGCGACGTCCAGCGGCCGCAGAGGAGCATCGAATGGCCGACGGAGCGGGGACGTGGGGGCGCCTGGAGGGCGCCGAGCACGAGGGCGAGCAGCGAAGCAGAGCGCTGGCGGACCCCGGCAGCTTCCACGGCGACATCGCTTCGGCGGAGCTCCATTGGTACGACGCCGGCACCTGGTGGCGCCGCGACCCCGCGACGGGCTCCTGGAGCGGCTTCGACGCGACGAGCGGCGCGCCGGCCGAGAACGCGCCCGAGGACGGGTGGCGTCCCTGGGCCCAGGCCTTCGACGACGCCGACGCGCCTTTCTATCGCTGGTACGTCGGCGCGAAGACCAACGCCTGCTTCAACGAGATCGACCGGCACCTCCTCGCCGGCCACGGCGAGAAGGCCGCCTTCCTCTTCGAGGGCGACCGCTGGGACCCGTCGAAGAACGAGGGCAAGGGCGGGCCCGTCGTCGAGGAGACGGTCAGCTACCGGAAGCTCTTCATCGAGAGCGTCGTGCGCGCGGAGGTGCTCGCCGGCCTCGGCCTCGGCAAGGGCGACCGCGTCGCCTTCAACCTGCCGAACATCCTCGAGCAGCTCTACTACACGGAGGCCGCGAAGCGCCTCGGCATCATCTACACGCCGGTCTTCGGCGGCTTCAGCGCCAAGACGCTCTCGGACCGCATCTACGACGCGGGCGCGAAGGTCGTCATCACCGCCGACGGCGGCTACCGCAACGCCGAGGTCGTTCCGTACACGGAGCGCTTCACGGACGTCGCGCTCGACAACTTCATCCCGCGCCCGACGGCGCTCGCGGTGCTTGAAGAGGTGCTCGGGAGCTCCGGCCTCGACGCGGCTCCGCGCCTCGCGAGCGCCGTGACCCACGCCCTCGCCGGCGAGATCACCGTCGAGCGCTCGGACGTGATGCGCGAGCTCGGCAAGGCCCTGCGCACCGAAGACGGCATCGCGCCGGAGCGGAGCGCCGAGGTCCGCACCGCCGTCGCGCGTGCGCTCGCGGAGGCGAAGCACGACGTCGAGACCGTCGTCGTCATCCGCTACACGGGCCAGGAGATCGTCGTCCAGGCCCGCGACCAATGGTCGGACGACCTCGTGAAGGCAGCCCGCGAGCGGGTCCACGCCGAGGCCGGCGAGCTCGAGGGCCTGGGCGATCGCGCACTCTTCGCCGCGCTCGCGAAGGTGCACCCGGCGACCCCCGTCGACTCGGACTGGCCCTGCTTCATCATCTACACGTCCGGCTCGACGGGGAAGCCGAAGGGCGTGGTGCACGGCCACGGCGGCTGGCTGAGCGGCGTCGCGCACACCATGCGGACGGTCTTCGGGGCGGACGAAGGCGACCGCCTCTACGTCATCGCGGACCCGGGCTGGATCACGGGCCAGAGCTATCTCATCGGCGCGCCGCTGGCCGTCGGCATCACGTCCATCGTGGCCGAGGGCTCGCCGCTCTTCCCGCACGCCGGGCGCTTCAGCTCCATCATCGCGCGCCACGGCGCGACGATCTTCAAGGCCGGCTCGACCTTCCTGAAGTCGGTGATGACCGACCCGGCGTCGACGGCGGACATGTCCGCCTACGACATGTCCTCGCTGAAGGTCGCGACCTTCTGCGCCGAGCCCGTGAGCCCCGCCGTCCAGCAGTTCGCGATGGACGAGGTCTGCCAGCGCTACATCAACTCCTACTGGGCCACGGAGCACGGCGGCGTGGTCTTCACCTGCCCCTGGGGCGACGTCTTCGATCTCCAGGCCGACGCCAAGACCTGGCCGCTCCCCTGGATCGACGCCGAGGTCCGCGTCGCCACGGCGCGCGACGCCGCGGGGCGCGCCACCGAGTGGCGCAAGGCCGAGCGCGGCGAGAAGGGCGAGCTCGTCGTCACGAAACCCTACCCCTACCTCGCGAAGACCATCTGGGGAGACGCCGAGAACCTCGGGACGGACGCCTGGCGCGGGGATCTCGCGCGCTTCACCGAGGTCTACTTCGACAAATGGTCGGGGGGGCTGACCTACACGCAGGGCGATTACGCCCGGCAGCACGAGGACGGGGCCTTCACGCTCCACGGCCGCTCGGACGACGTGATCAACGTCAGCGGGCACCGCATCGGGACCGAGGAGATCGAGGGCGCGATCCTCCGCGACAAGGTGCTCCGGCCGGACTCGCCGGTGGGCAACGCCGTCGTCGTCGGCGCGCCGGACGAACAGAAGGGCGAGGCGCCCATCGCGTTCCTCATCCCGGCCCCCGGCGCGAAGATCGGCGACGCCGACCTCGACCGGCTCAAGGGTCTCGTGAAGACCGAGAAGGGCGTCACCGCCGTGCCCTCGGACTTCCTCGTCGTCAGCCAGTTCCCCGAGACGCGAAGCGGTAAGTACATGCGGCGCACGCTCCGGGCGCTGCTCCTCGACCTCCCCCTCGGCGACACCTCGACGCTGCGGAACCCGGAATCCGTCGACGAGATCCGCGAGGCCGTGCACGCCTGGCGGGCCTTCGGGCGCCTCGCGGAGGCGCGGAAGATCGTCTCGCGCACGCGCTACCTCCGCGTCGAGACGCACGAGCTGGCGCCCGGCAAGAACGTGGCCCTCGTGATCATCGACGCGCCGCCGGTGAACTCGCTGAACGAGCGCTCCCTCGACGAGCTCCACACGGTGCTCCACCAGATCGCGCGGGACGAGAACGTGCACGGCGTAGTCGTGACCGGCGCGGGCAAGGCCTTCGTCGCCGGCGCGAACGTGAAGGAGCTCCTCGAGGTCGGCGAGGCCGGCGACCGGGACAGCGCGCAGACGCTCCCGAACGCTGCGCAGACCGCCTTCGGTCTCCTCGAGAAGCTCGGCAAGCCCGTGATCGCCGCGGTGACCGGCCCGGCCCTCGGCGGAGGCAACGAGCTGGTGCTCGCCTGCGCCTACGCCGTCGCCGACAAGGGCGCGCGCTTCGGCCAGCCCGAGATCAACCTCCGCCTCCTCCCCGGCTACGGCGGTACGCAGCGCCTCGTGCGCCGGCTGCACGCACGCCACGGCGAAGAGGGCGTGCTCCGCGCCGTCCGCATGATCATCGACGGGCGCGGCATCGAGGCGCGCGAGGCCGTCGCCATCGGGCTCGTCGACGAGCTCGTGCCCGCCGGTCACGCTCCCCTCGAGCACGCGGTCGGCGTGATGCGCGCCTACTTCCACGGCGAGGGCCCGCTCGTCGCGGCCATGGAGGCGCGCGAGGCCTACCTCGCGAGCGCCGAGAAGCCCCTCGCCTTCGCGACCGATATCCGCGCGGCGCTCGCGACGCCCATCGCCCAGGCGGAATCGAACGGTCGTTCGAGTGCCGTCGCGCGCATCCTGGACGCCGTTCGGACCGGCCTCGCCGAGGGCCAGAGCGCGGGGCTCGCGAAGGAGGGCTCCGCCTTCGCGGACGCCATCGTGGACCCGGAGGCTGGCCCCGTCGGCATCCCGGCCTTCCTCGAGCGGCGGAGCGCACCGCTCCCGCTCCGCGACGTCGCCGTCCCCGCCGACGCGGACGACGCGACGCGGAAGGCCCTCGAAGCGAAGGGCGAGCTCATCCCCATCGATGGCGCCTTCTATCCCGGCGTCACGCCGGTGCCCCCCTACATGTACGCGCTCGGCGTCCCCCGGGACCGGACGACGGCGGCGCCCGCGCACGGCGATCCCAAGGACGCGGAGAAGCTCGTCGTGGTCCCCGTGCCCGAGCCGGGGCCGAGTGAGGCGCTCGTCTACATGCTCGCCTCGGAGATCAACTACAACGACATCTGGGCCATCACGGGCATCCCGGTCTCGCCCTTCGACCCCCGGGACGTCGACGTGCACGTCACGGGCTCGGGCGGCTGCGCGCTCGTCGTCCGACTCGGCGAGGAGCTGGTCCGCGAGGGCCGCATCACCGTCGGCGACCTCGTCACGCTCTACTCGGGGCAGAGCGAGCTCATGAGCCCGGACCAGGGCCTCGACCCCATGGCCGCGGATTTCCGCATCCAGGGCTACGAGCGCAACGACGGGAGCCACGCCCAGTTCCTCACGGTGCAGGGCCCGCAGCTCCACAAGAAGCTCGGCGGCCAGACCCTGGAGGAGGCCGGGAGCTACGGCCTGAACGCCGGCACCATCCACCGGGCGCTCTTCACGACCCTCGACATCCAGCCGGAGAAGCGCCTCTTCGTCGAGGGCGCCTCGACGGGCACGGGCCTCGAGTGCCTCCGCGGCGCGCGCGCCACGGGCCTCGAGGTGGTCGGCATGGTGAGCTCCGAGGAGCGCGCCGAGCGGGTGCGGAGCTATGGCGGCCAGCCCGTGAACCGCAAGGACGAGCGCTGGGCCTCCATCTTCACGCCCGTCCCCGACGCCGAAGCGGATTGGGCGGCCTGGGAGGAGGCCGGCGCGGCCTTCGTCGCCGACGTGCGGAAGAATGGCCCCGTCGACTACGCGGTGAGCCACGCCGGCGAGCGCGCCTTCAGCCGGACCTTCCAGCTCCTGAGCGAGGGCGGCGTGCTGACCTTCTTCGGCGCCTCGAGCGGCTACCGCTTCAGCTTCCTCGGCAAGGAGGGCGCGGCGAAGCCCCGGGCCATGCTCCAGCGCGCGCGCCTCGCAGCCGGGAGGAGCTTCCTCGTCATCTACGGGCCCGGCGCCGAGGACGGCATCGTCGACCCCGTCGCCATCGAGGCCATCGAGATCGGCTGCGGCCTCGGCGCGAAGGTCGCCGTGCTCACGGATACGATCCCTCAGCGCGAACTGGTCACGTCCCTGGGCTTCGGCAGCGCCCTCGGCGGGGTCGTGAGCGTCGAGGAGCTGAAGCGCCGCTTCGGCGACGACTTCGACCCGCCCGGCCCCTTCATGACGCTGCCGAACGCCTTCCAGGACTCGCCGGCCTTCAAGGAGGCCGTGCGGAGCTTCTCGGACCGGACGCTCAAGCCCGTCGGCTCGGCCATCGCGCCCTTCCTCCGGACGCCGCTGGACAAGCGCGGCCTGCCGGACGTGGTCTTCGAGCGCGCCGGCCGCGACGGCCTCGGCCTCTCGAGCTCCCTCGTGAAGCCGAACACGGGCGTCGTGGTCTACGCCGAGGACCTCGGCCACCGGCGCTTCAGCTTCTACGCGCCGCAGGTCTGGATGCGGCAGCGGCGCGTGCTCATGCCGACGGCGGAGATCCGCGGCACGCACCTGAACACGGCGCGCGAGTTCGCCGAGGTGCAGGCCCGCGTGGCCGCGGGGCGCCTCGACCTCGTGGCCCCCACGCCCGTCGATTGGGACGGCGTCCCGGAGGCCCACCAGGCCATGTGGGAGAACCGGCACGCCGGCGCGACCTACGTCTTCACCCACGGGCTCCCGCGCCTCGGCCTGAAGACCAAGGACGAACTCTACCAGGCGTGGGCCATCCGGGACGCGGAGGCGCGCGGCGAGGGCATCGCGCGCATCGACACCGGCTCGGCGAGCACGTTGCGCTGAGGACTAGCCGCAAGCGGCGGCATTCAGCGCGCGTCGGGGCGCGCCGAGATCTGCGCCGGACGCGGCGCTTCGAGCGAGTGAGCGGCGAGAGGACGGGGAGACGATGAGCGCAGACGGGACGATGGGTGGAACCGAGACGGGCACGCGGGCCGGAGCGCGGCTCCAGGACCGGGTCGTCATCCTGACCGGGGCCGCCGGGACCATCGGCAGCTTCATCTCGCAGCACCTCCTCCGAGAGGGCGCGAAGGTCGTGATGACCGGCCGCGACGGCAACAAGCTCGACGCCTTCGTGGACGCGCTCTCCGCCGAGGGCTTCGACCGCACGCGCATGCACGCGCGCGTCGGCGACGCGGCGGACCCGGAGGCCTGCCGGCAGGTCGTCCAGGCGACGCTCGAGACTTTCGGGCGCCTCGACGTGCTCGTGAACAACGCCGGCGGCTCGGGCCCGAAGACCACGCTCCCGCACATCCCGATCACCGAGGACGACGCGCGCGACGCGGGCATGGAGACCATGTTCGCCGCGGCCATGAACCTCCTCGGCGGTCCGTGGAACATGACGCGCGCCGCGGCGCCGCACATGAGCGCGAACGGGTCGATCATCAACGTCTCGACCATCTTCAGCCGCACGGCCTACTTCGGGCGCATCCCCTACGTGGTGCCGAAGTCCGGGCTGAACGCGCTCAGCCTGGGCTTCGCGCGCGAGCTCGGGCGCGGGCACCTCGGCCTTCGCGTCAACACGGTGTTCCCCGGGCCCATCGAGTCCGAGCGTATCGACACGGTCTTCGCGGCCATGGACCAGCTCCAGGGGCAGACGCCGGGGACCACGTCGACGAAGTACCGGGAGCTCATGCTCCACACGCGCCCCGGCGACGACGAGGGTCAGGGTCTCCGCTACCCGAAGCCCACGGACGTCGCCTCGGCGATCACCTTCCTCGCCTCGGACGAGTCCATGGCCTTCAGCGGCCACGCCTTCGAGGTCACGAACGGCATGCAGGTGCCCGCGCAGAGCCGGTCGAAGCTCGTGTCCTGGCCGGACAACCGCATGATCGACCTCAGCGATCGCGTCGTGCTCGTGCTCGGCGGGAGCGACGTCGACGAGGCGCTCGTCTTCGCGTCGCGGAACCGCGAGCGGGGCGCGGAGGTGGCCGTCGCCTTCCGGGACCTCGACGCCTTCGGGCGCGCCCGCGCCAAGGTGCAGTCGGGCAAGCACGGCACCGTGCGCCTGCTGCACCTCGACCCGCTGCTCCCGCAGACCGTCGAGCGCGGGCTCCGCTTCATGGAGGATCACTACGGGCGCCTCGACGGCGTGATCGTGCTTCCGCAATGCCAGAACGGCGAGCACGGGCACTCGCTCGCGACCGCCGAGGACGCGGACGTGGAGGACTTCATCCGGCGCGAAATCGTCGGACCCGTGGCCTTCGCGGCGGGGCTCTCGCGGCGCCTCATGCGCTGGCAGAACCTCGACCGGGCACCGGCCGTCACCTTCGTGACGAACCCGAGCGACGGTCGCGGAAACGCGCTCAACGACGTGAAGCGCGCGGCCGTCGAGGCGCTGCTTCGCGTGTGGCGCGAGGAGGAGCGCCACGCGGTCGCGACGGGGTCGCGGCCCTGGGCGTGCCTGCCGAACCAGCTCGTCCGCTTCGACAACGACGAAAGCGACAACCTCCGCTTCAGCGCCGACTGGTCGGCGACGCTCACGGGGCGCGTCCGGAAGATGGACGCGATCAACCTCTGGGTCCCGCCCGCGATCAGCCGCGCGACGGGCAAGTCGGAGATGCCGCTGGCCATCCAGCGCGTGCTCCCGGGCCTGCACCAGGGGAAGACGGCGGTCATCACCGGCGGGAGCCTCGGCATCGGCTACCAGCTCGGGCGCTTCCTCGCGATCGCCGGCGCCCGCGTGCTGCTCAGCGCGCGCAACGAGAAGCGCCTCGCCGAGGCGCGGCAGGCCATCGTGGACGAGCTCCGGCACGTGGGCTTCTCGGAGCCCGAGCGGCGCGTGCAGGCGTATCCCGGGGTGGACGTCGGCGACGAGGCCGCGCTCCAGCGCCTCCACGACCACGCCATCGCGACCTTCGGACACGTCGACTTCCTCATCAACAACGCGGGCATCAGCGGCGCCGAGGAGATGGCCGTCGACATGACCCTCGAGGCCTGGAACCGCACCCAGGAAGCGAACCTCATCAGCAACTACAGCCTCATCCGGAAGTTCGCGCCGGGCATGAAGGCGCGCGGCTACGGCCACATCCTGAACGTCTCGAGCTACTTCGGCGGCGAGAAGTACCTGGCCGTCGCCTACCCGAACCGCTCGGACTACTCGGTGTCGAAGGCCGGGCAGCGCGCGCTGGCGGAGATCCTCTCGCGGCACCTCGGGCCGGAGATCCAGATCAACGCCCTGGCGCCCGGTCCCGTCGACGGGGCGCGCCTCCGCGGCTTCCAGGGGGCGCCGGGGCTCTTCGAGCGGCGCGGCCTCCTCATCCTCGAGAACAAGCGTCTGAACGTCGTGCACGAGGCGCTCCTCGCGGCGCACGAGGAGGGCCACGACGTGGCCGGCTACCTCGAGCGCCTGGCCGTGAACGAGCTCGACGACCTCGGGGAGTG
Source organism: Myxococcota bacterium (assembly GCA_038750805.1). Lineage (GTDB taxonomy): Bacteria > Myxococcota_A > Polyangia > Polyangiales > Houyiibacteriaceae > CALCTH01. The sequence continues at coordinate 2,920 of JBCDGX010000120.1, read as the reverse complement.
GCCCGACGCCCCGAAGGCCGTGCAGCGCCTGCTCGGGAAGATCCGCGACGGCCGCCCGCAGGCGGTGTCGACGCGCTTCCTGGTCAGCGGGCGCATCGCGCCGAAGCTCGCGGACCGGCTCGTCGGCTCGGGGGTCATCGACGACGTGGCGCGCTCGCGTTTCCTCGACCGCTTCGTGGAAGCGCCGAGCCCCTTCTTCGACACGAAGGACGTGAGCGCGGCGGCGGAGAAGATCGAGGCCGGCATCATCGACCGGCTTCACCTCCACAAGATGCCGACGGACGAGCAGGTCGGCGTGGCGACGGTCTTCCACCTCGCCGACGAGATCGTCAGCGGCGAGACCTTCCACCCCTCCGGCGGCCTCAAGTTCGAGCGTTCGGTCACCGAGGGGGAGCTCATGCTCTCGCCGGGCGCCGAGGACCTCTCGAAGCTGAAGGGACGCTACGTGGTGCTCTTCGGCGACGCGATGCGCGAGGAGCTCGTCGACATCGCGCAGGGCTTCATCGCCCAGGGCGTGAAGGCCCTCGCGCTGGTGGCGCGCTCCCAGGAGACGCTCGACGCGCTCCGCACGCGCATGAGCGGCGACCCGAACGTCATCCTGAGCCTTCACGCCTGCGGCGACGACGTCGAGCAAGGGCTCCGGGACGCGCACCTCGCGCTCGGTCACGTGGACGTCGTGGTGTCGACGCCTTTCGAGCGGCTCCCGCTGAAGGCGCTCGCGTCGGACGACGGGCGCTGGGATCGCGTGCTCAGCCGCGACGATTTCGCGAACCTGATGCGCGACCAGATCACGCACCACTTCCGCATCGCCAAGGTCGCGGCACTCGTCAAGCGCTGCCAGATCGTGCTGCTCACGCCCTCGACCTCGCGCGCCTCGACGCGCGAGGAGTTCGGCCTGGCGCTCTTCACGAAGAACACGCTCCACGCCTTCACGGTCACGCTCGGCGTCGAGGGCGAGCGTCTCCCGACGGTCCCCGCGGTGAACCAGGTGCAGCTCACGCGCCGCGCCCGCTCGGAAGAGCCGGGGAGCGAGGCGGAGCTCGCCGAGGAGCGGAAGCGCATGGTCGCCGCCGTCCTCCAATGCTCGGTCCCCGCGCCGAGCCCGAAGGAGAGCCGCTACCTCGCGCGCATCTTCCGGGGCAACGCCATCACGGCCTGAGCCCGGGAACTTCCTGGAAGCTCGGGGGTCTCACCCGCCGAGGTGATCGGGAATGGCGAGCATCGATACGGGCAGCGCGGGCGGGCGGAAGCAGGTCGACCAGGAGGTGCCGCTCGTGCCCTTCGTCGACCTGCTCTTCTGCGTGATCATGTTTCTCCTGGCGGTGGCCGTCTGGAACCCGGCAGCGCGCATCGACGCGCGACAAGCGTCCGGCGAAGGAGCCGCGCCCGCGCCCGCGCCGACCGTGGCGCTCCGGGTCGAAGCGGACGGCTACGTGCTCGCGTCGAGCGACGGCGTCGAGGTCGACCTGCCGATGGTGGACGCGCGCTACGACGACGGCGCCCTCGGCCGGCGGCTGCGGGCGCTCGCTCCCGACCAGCTCCGTGTGCTCGCAGACGACGGCGTGCGCGTGGGGGACGTCGTGCATGCGATGGACGTCGCGCTCGGGGCCGGCGTCCGCGGCGTGGCGCTCGGCGAGTGAGCGCACCCGGTGGGGCTCAGCCCTTCTTCAGGCCCGGGCCCGGCCGGACCTGGAGGTCCCGGGAGGGGACGAGCGAGCCGTCCGCGCGGCGGATCCGGACCGGCTCGATGGGCTCTCCCGTCGCGCGGTCGACCACCACGATGGGCTCGTTGCCCTCACCGAAGATCCACCGATCGCCCCACTGGCGGAGCGCCGTGAAGACCGTGACCAGGTCCTTGCCCCGCGGCGTGAGCGCGTACTCGAAGCGGCTGCCGTAGCGACCGGACTCGACGCGCTCGAGCACCCCGGCGTCGACGAGATGGGCCAGGCGCGTCGTGAGCACGTTCTTCGAGATCGCGAGTCGCGCCTCGAAATCCGCGAAGCGTCGCACTCCGACGAAGGCCTCGCGGAGGATGAGCATCGTCCACCCGTCCCCGAGCACCTCGAGGGCGCGGGCCACCGCGCAATAGGGCTCGCCGTAATCGCGACGCATACGGAAGCGTAGCGCGCACCCGCGGGAAGCAAGGCGCCGAGGACCAGGCGGGCCTGCCCAGGTCCCCGTTCGGTGCCATTTTCGGGGGCCGGGCCGCGCCCTAAGACGCGGGGCGATGGCGGACGGTTCCCACGGCCCGCGCGGCGACGTCCCGCCCGAGCTCCTCGAAGAGCTCGGCAGCGCGCTCGCCCACGACCTCAGCTCGCCTCTCCGCGTCGTGCGCGCCTACGCGCAGATGCTCCGGGACGACCCGGAGGTCGTGAGCACCGGGGCGGCGCGGCACCTCGACCGCATCCTCGAGGCGGCCGAGCGGGCCGCGGGCATGAGCCGGGAGCTCGCCCGCCTCGCCCGGGTCGGACGAAGCGGCACCCCGGAGCGCATCGACCTGGCCGCCCTGGTCGATGCCCTCTTCGCGACGCGAAAGACCGCGCTCGGCGCCGAGGACCGGCTCGTTGCGGACGCCCTTCCCGTCGTGCACGGCGACCATGGGTTGCTCGCCACCGTGCTCGGCGAGCTCCTCGACAACGCCATCAAGTTCCGTGCGCCCGAGCGACCCCTCGTGGTCCGCGTCTCCGCCGAGGCCGTCGGCGAGGGCACCTGGGTACGGGTCTCGGACACGGGCATGGGCTTCGACCCGGATCTGAGGCCCGCCGCGCTCCGCCCCTTCATGCAGCTTCATCCCCGCGGCTCCTACGAAGGCCTCGGCCTCGGCCTCACCCCCCTGTCCCACGGCCACCGCGCCGCGGGCTCGCGGCGCGAGCTCGCGACGCGCCCCCGAGAACGCACCCTCGCGCCCTTTAACCGGCCC
>JBCDGX010000119.1:0-11241 GCA_038750805.1 Myxococcota bacterium | reverse complement strand
TGGGGGCGCCCGTCGCGCGCGAGCACCCACCGCGACGGGTGGGGGCGCCCGTCGCGCTTGAGCACCCACCGCGACGGGTTGGGGCGCCCGTCGCGCTTGAGCACCCACCGCGACGGGTTGGGGCGCCCGTCGCGCTTGAGCACCGCGACGAGCGGGGCGCGATGATGCTCATCGGCATCTTCCTCACGACGCTCCTCGTCGCGATGCTCTACTTCGTCGCGGGCATCGGCGAGACGATCACCTACCGCGAGCGCATGCAGGACGCCGCGGACACGGGCGCGCTCGGCGGCGCGCTCCTCTACGCGCGGACGATGAACGTGATCGTCCTCCTGAACCTGACCATCGCGGCGGTGCTCGCCGTCTACGTCGGCGTCCGCACGGCGACGATCATCCTCCTCATGGCGCTCGGCTCCGCGTCCTCGAGCTGCAATCCCCTGAACCCCGGCGCCTGCGCGGCGGCTGCGTGCCTCGCGCTCTCCATCGCTCCGCATTGCAACAAGGTCCGGAACGCCGAGCGCATCGCGCGCGAGGTCTCCATCGCCGCCCACGAAGCCTCGGCGCGGCTTCGTGACGGCGTCCGGTTGGCAGCGATGGGGCGCCCCCTACTGACCGCGCGAGAGCATTACCGCCCGCCGGTGAACGTCGCCGCCGGCCATGGCGTGGCGCCGCCGCTCCAGGACGACCCGACGAATCGGATCTGCGAGGACGCTGCACCGCTGCCTCTCTCCCTCGAGGCCCTCGGGATCTCCGCGGCGACGGCCCTCGTCGCCACCGACTCGGCCCTCGACTCCGCCATCTGCGGCGACAGTTACGTCTCGAGCGCGGCCGGCGCGGCGGTCCTGCTCAACCCCCTGGTGTGCCTGCTCTCGCGACGGGACGTCCGCCCGCCGCAGCGGGTACGCCCGGGCGTCGAGCTCGGCGACGAGCCCTTTCAATTCCGCGCGTTCGTGCAGGGGACGGCGCCCTTCGATCGCCAGACCGAGCGCGTGGAGACCATCGCGACCTGGGGCCGTGGCGACGACGGGGGGCTCGGCTCGTCGGCGATCAGCGCGCTCGAGGCGGCGTCGACCTTGGGCGTGGCGCAGGCCGAGTACTACTACGACGATGACGAGCCCCGGGACGAGTGGATGTGGGGCATGAAGTGGCGGGCCCGGCTCCGGCGCTTCCGAACGCCGGCGTCGTGCGGCTCGATCCCCGTGGTCGGCACGTTCTGCGGTCTCTTGAACGGGGCGGTGGTGCACTGATGGCGAGCGCGAAGCCGAGGGCGGGGCGCTCGCTCGCGCGCGACGAGCAGGGTGCCGTCTTCGCCGAGGCGGTCCTGATGCTCCCCGTGGTCATCATGCTCTGGGCGCTCGTGCACTTCGTTCAGGACGGCTTCACCCAGGCGAGCCTCGCCGGCCGCAACGTACGCGCCGCCGCCTGGACGACGGCCATCGGGCGCTGCGAGGACACGCCCGCAGGCGTGAGCGTGGGGAGCGGCGAGGCCGTCGACGCGCCGGCCGTGCCGCTCGCTGGCACCATGCTCTGGGCCCAGGGTCGGATGCTCCGGCACATCCCCGCGACGGTCCTGGGCTTCATGGTCGGGGGCCGGTACAGGCGCCTCGTGACCTACGCGCAGCCAGAGCGGATCTACGGCCAGGGCGGTCGCCTCGAGCGACCTTCCTACATCGGTGGCAGCGCGCGCTATGGGTCCGAGATGGCGCTCCGCTGCGACGAGGATCCGCCGCGCAACTGGCAGGCCTTGCGCATCACGACGGCCTACTTCGCCGACATGCGGAGGAACCTCTGATGGCCCGCGAGACCACCGGGCGCCGGGACCGGATCCGGGGGGCGCTGCTCTCCCTCGTCGCGGCGTGCGCCGTCGCCTACGTCGGCTTCGGCCAGGCGTTCGCGCAGGTCGACCGCGAGCTCCTCGCGCTCGGTGCTCAGCTCGAGGACACCACTGCGCTGCTCGCCTTGGCGACCCGGGATCCCGCCGGGAGCCCCGTGAGGCGCCCTGGCGATGCGACCGGCGAGCGGGTGCTCGTCATCAACGGGCAGCGCGTGCGGATCACGACCGGTGCGAGCACGACGAACCTCGAGGGCTTCCTCGCCGGCGTCGACGCCCGCTGCGCTCGCGGAGACGGCCTCGCCGGCGAGGGCGCCGAGGCGCTCGGTCCGGCCCGGCGCCGGATGCAGGACGACGTGGGCTTCGTGGCGTGCCTCGACGTCGGCCGGGACGAGCTCGACCTCGCCGCCTGGCGCACGCGGCTCGCGGCGCTCCAGGAGACCGGCGATCTCTCCGCCCTCGGCGATTTTCGCTACACCTACGCGACCCGCCGAGGTGAGGGCGAGACGCGCTTCGTGCGCCTCGAGGTCATCGATTCGCTTCGGCTCGAGGCGCTGAGCCCGGAGCGAGGGCGTGATGTGCCCGGCCCGGAGCTCGCCCAGCTTCCGCGTCCGCCCGGGGGCGACCGCATCCTCAGCGCGTACGAGGAAAGGGAGCCCTACCTCGTCTCGATGTTTGCCGGCGTCCCGGAGGAGCCCGAGGCGTTCGTCGGCCGCTACCGCGCGTTGCTCGACCCGGGCGTATGGCAGGAGGTCGACCTGCCCGAGGGCCGTGCGACGCCGGGGCTCTTCCTGCTCCATCGCGAGGAGCCGGCGCGCTTCGCCTTCGTGCACGTGCGCCGGGCGGCGGACGACGACGCGGCTCCCGAGGAGGCGCTCCGGACCATGGTGACCGTGGTGGAGGCGCGATGAGCGCGGCACGCCTCGCGGGGGTCCGGCTCGCTTGGGCGCTGCTCGCCCTCGGCTGCGAGGAGCCCGCCGCCCTCGACGTCGTCCCGAGCGCCCCCGCCAGCGACCACCGCGAGGCCGAGGCCCACGCCGAAGCCCATCGCCGTGCCCTCGAGCCGGAGGTGCTCTCGGACCCGCGCGCCACGCTCCCCGCCGAGGCCGTGGGGGGTGGCGGAAGCACGCTCACGCCCGAGGAGGTGCGCCGCGCGGAGGCGAGCCGCGAGCTCCTTCGCGCGATCGACGCCAACCCCGGGCGCGCCGAAGCGCTCACCCGCGCGATGACGGCCGCCGTGCGCGCCGGCCCCGACGACGATCCCTGCGGCCGCCTCTTCGCCGGCGTTCAGGTGCTCGACGGGGCCCTCGATGCCGAGACCGACGAAGAGGCCTTCCGCGCGCAATGCGAGGCGTTCCCCCCCGAGCTGCGGGCGTGCCTTCTCGGCCCGCAGCACCGCTCCGCCGCGGAGAGCGCGCGCTGCGACGAGGTCATGCCGGGCTTCCCGAGCTTTGGAGGCCTCTTGCCCGGGCCGACGGAAGGCCCGGCGGATTTCGAGCTCGACGCCCGACAGCGTGAGGTGGCTCGCCGCAGCCGCTCGGAAGGACGGCGGCTACGCCAGCAAGCTCGGAGGGGCCCGGACGCCCCTCGGGCCGGAGACTGACCATGGAACCCAAGGCGCGCCGGCGCGGCGCTCTCCCCCGCGATCAGGACGGTCTCTCGACCGTCGAGTACATCATCATCCTCGTGCTCATCGCCGTGATCGGCATCGTCGCGTGGGAGCAGTTCGGTCAGGAGGTGGAGTACAAGGTCCGCCAGTCGACCACCAAGGTGAACGAGCTGCCGGACGAGTAGCTCCGGCCGCGCTGGGGACCGCTCACCCCAAGGGCGTCGCGGAGCGGGGCGACGAGACCCCGCACGGGGCCCCGACGGCGGGCGGATAGTCGGGCTTTTCGACCCCCGATGCCTTGGCATCGATGCTGCTTTGGACCCCTCCGGGTCGAGGCGGGCGCTCGGGTCGATCGCTGCGCCGACGTCACACGCTGGGGACGGGAGAGGCGTGGTAGCCTCGCGCCGGCAGCCACTCGAGGGATTGAAGCATGAAGCGCCACACGCTCCGGAAGCTCGCGAAGGACCAGGAGGGTCTCTCCACGGTCGAGTACATCATCATCCTCGTGCTCATCGCCGTGATCGGCATCGTCGCGTGGGAGTCCTTCGGCCAGGCCGTGAAGGACAAGGTCGACAACGCGACGGACAAAGTGAACGCCCTTCCGGACGAATGAGGGGCCACTGACCGGAGGGTTCCGGTCGCCGTCCACCATCAGAAGGGGGAGCGAGCTCGCTTCCCCTTCTTGGTCTTCGAGGTTCGTGGCCTCCGCTCCCTGCTGCGCTTCGCGGTTTCGCGCGGGCGGCCCCTTCGGTAGCCTCGCGAAGCGTCGCGGCGTGGCGGCTGCGCGCGGCCTTTCGACTCCCTCCACGGCGTCTCGATGAATCGAACGGCTCTCCTCGCAGCGGTGCTGGTCTCGGTGGTCGGCGTCGCGCTCTTCGGTCTCTACATGCGGCGCTTCCAGTACGAAGCCCGCGGTGGCGCGCTCGTGTCCGTGCTCGCCACCACCGAGGACATCGAGGCCGGTGACGCGATCACCCGTACCATGCTCAGCGTCCGGCGCCTCCCCGAGCGCTACGTGGAGACGCGCCACGTACGCGCAAGCGACCTCGACAGCATCCTCGGCATTCGCGCGGCCAACGGCGTCCGCGCCCAGCAGTCCTTGCTCTGGACGGACCTCGAGACCGGCGACGACCAGCGGCGCGTGCTGAGCGAGCTGCTCGGGCCGCAGATGCGCGCGTTCACCGTACGGGCCGACGGGGCGAGCTCCTTCGCCGGGCTCCTCCGGGCCGGCGACCTCGTCGACCTCTTCTTCACCGCGGTGAAGCCCGGGTCCGGCGGACAGGAGGTCACGGTGCCGCTCCTCGACGGTGCGCTCGTGCTGGCGGTCGGTGCGGACCTCGGCGGCGACGATGCGGATCCCGACGACCGCGGCGGCAACCGCTACCGCGACGTGAGCCTGGCCGTGACCATCGAGCAGGCCACGCGCCTGGCTCACGCCTCCGAGCGCGGCGAGATCCGCCTCGCGCTCCGGAGCTCGGAGAACGTCGAGCCCCTCCCGCCGATGGCCGAGGTCGGCGACGGGAACCTCATTCCGCCGGTCGCTCGCGAGGCCCGCTCACGCCCGCGCCGCCCCGACGAGCCCGAGATCACGGAGGCGGCGCCCGCGGGCGGGCCCGTCATCATCCTGAGGAGCCCCCGCCGATGACGCGCGCCATGCACCGAGCTCGCCCCGTCCTCCTCGCGCTGGCCTTCGTCCTCGGTGCCGGGGGCGCCGAGGCCGCCGCGCAGGACCGAAACCAGCGCCCCACGGTCGAGCGAGAGATCGAGATTCCCCTCGGCGGTCAACGCCGGCTCGACATCGGCAGCGCTCTCTTCGTCACGCCCAGCGAGACCGGTGCGGTGCGCTACGTGAACACGGCGGTCTACCGCGGTGAGGACGGAACCACGCGCTCCGCAGGCGGCAACCTCCTGATCATGTACGGCGAGCAGGTCGGCCGGGACACGCTCGTCGTCGAGTTCCCGAACGCGATCGTTCAGTACAACATTCGCGTGGTTTGCGACGACAGCAGCGTCTTCTGCGAGAACGCGAACATCCGCCTCGATCTCTACTTCGTTCAGATCTCGGATTCCTACAACTTCAACGTCGGTATCGGCTTTCCCGCGCAGTTCGGAAACAACCTCGATCCCGCCGGCGTCTCGTACCAATACGACCGCGGCAGCGACGCGCCGGCGACGAACAACTTCCGCCTGGTGGTGAACTCGGCGCTCCCGCAGATCGAGCTCGCCGAGGCCCGCGGCTACGCCAAGCTCTATCGGCAGGCGGCGCTCGTCACGAGCAACGGCGTGGAGGCCACGTTCTTCGGCGGCGGCGAGATCAACGTGCAGATCGGCGGCGCCCTCAACCCGACGGTGCAGGCCATCGAGTTCGGCACCCGGCTCAAGGTGAACCCGCGCTACGACGAGGACACGCGGCGCTTCGACCTCACGGTGACGGCCGAGGTCAGCGACCTCGCGGACGACAACGGGACGGGCATCCCCGGGCGCGTTCGGAACGAGCTGACGACGCGCGTGACGCTCGAGCTCGGCCAGTCCATCGCCCTCGCGGGCCTCGTGGCGCGGACCGATAGCTTCACGCGCTCGGGCCTGCCGGGGCTCAGCCAGATCCCCATCTTCGGCGTGCTCTTCGGCGTCAACGCCCGCCAGCAGTCCGAGACGGAGACGATGATGTTCATCGTCCCTAGCGTGGTGAACCCGGTCCCCCTCGCGCAGCGGAACCGCATCGCCGAGGCCATGCGCATCTACGAGGAGTTCCGCGGGGGCGCGGACGAGGTGGACCTCGTCGAGCAGCCGCGCGTCCCCGCGACCCCGGAGAGCGCCGAGTGACATGGCGAGCGTGATGCTCTCCATCGAGATGCCCGACGGGTCCGTCGAGGAGCTCCCGGTCAAGGCCCTCGGCCCCATCGTCATCGGCCGCGATCCGAGCTGCCACGTCGTCCTGCCCTCGCCGGAGGTCAGCCGCCGGCACCTCGTCGTCGAGACCTCCGCGCGGGGCTTCAAGGTCACGGACCAATCGGCGAACGGCACCCTCATGGGCGAGCAGCGCGTGAAGCGCAGCAAGGTGGACACGCCCCCCAACGTGCCCCTGCGTATCGGGCCCTATCTGATCCGCCTGAACCGCATCGCGCCGCCGGCTCCCACGTCCTCGGCTCCGCCCCTCGAGGGGCCGACGAAGGGCCCGGCTCCCGCGCCTGCGCGGACGCCCGCGCCCCTCCCCCAGGTCGAGAGCGTCGTCGTCGCCGGCGAGGAGGTGCTCAAGCTCGCGGGCTCGACGGCGGAGGTGCCGCCCACGCTCCGGCGCCGCGTGCACCGTATGCTCCTCGACCACCTCGATCTCGCCACCCTCGACCGCTCGCAGATGGGCGACGCGAGCATGCGACCGAAGGTGCTCCAGGCCCTCGAGCGCATCGTCGCGCAGCACGAGCACGACTTTCGCCCCGGCGTCGACAAGGCCGCCTTCATCCGCGAGATGGCCGACGAGGCCCTCGGCCTCGGCCCCCTCGAGCAGCTCCTCGCCGACGAGGACGTCAGCGAGATCATGGTGGTCCACCCGCAGAAGATCTACATCGAGCGGAAGGGCAAGCTCGTCGCGACGGACCTCCGCTTCACCGACGACGAGTCGGCGCGGGCGATCATCGAGCGCATCGTGACACCCCTCGGTCGGCGCATCGACGAGTCGACGCCGCTCGTCGACGCGCGCCTGAAGGACGGCAGCCGCGTGAACGCGGTGATCAAGCCCCTCGCCATCCAGGGCGCCTGCATCACGATCCGGAAGTTCCAGAAGAACCCGCTCACCATCGCCAAGCTCGTCGACTTCGGGAGCTTCACGGAGCGCATGGCCCGCTTCCTCGAGCGCTGCGTGCGGGTCCGGAAGAACATCGTCATCAGCGGCGGCACGGGCTCCGGCAAGACGACGCTCCTCAACGTCCTCAGCGGCGCCATCCCATCGCATGAGCGCATCGTGACCATCGAGGACGCCGCCGAGCTCCGCCTCGAGCAGCCGCACGTGGTCAGCCTCGAGACGCGCCCGGCGAACATGGAGGGGAAGGGCGAGTTCTCCATCCGGGACCTCGTCAAGAACTCGCTCCGTATGCGGCCGGACCGCATCGTCGTCGGCGAGTGCCGCGGGGGCGAGGCCCTCGACATGCTCCAGGCGATGAACACGGGGCACGAGGGGTCGATGACGACGACCCACGCCAACAGCCCCGGCGAGGCCCTGAGCCGCCTCGAGACGCTCAGCCTGATGAGCGGCATCGACCTGCCGAGCCGCGCCATCCGCGAGCAGATCGCCGCGAGCGTGCACCTCATCGTGCAGCAGACGCGATTCAGCGATGGCTCCCGGCGCGTGTCGGCGATCACGGAGGTCGGCCACATCGACGACGAGGGCGAGATCGTCCTCCACGACATCTTTCGCTTCCATCGCACGGGCACCGGCGCGAAGGGCGAGATCGAGGGCGAGTTCCGCGCGAGCGGCTACCTCCCGAGCTTCATCGACGAGTTCATCACCCACGGCCTCGTCGACGGGGAGGGGGGCCAGTTCCTGTGAACGAGCTCCTCGCGTCGACGCTCGCGGGCTACGTCTCCCTCGGCCTCTTCGCGCTCGGCGCCGGCGTGTTCACCTACCAGGCCTTCGCGCTCAGCGAGAGCCCCTTCCGGAGCGCCTGGGAGCGCTACGTCGGCTTCCTCGGCGAGTACACACGCTTCCTCCTCCTGCGGACCTCGCCGGCGCAGATCGCGCGCACGCAGCTCGTCGTGATCGCCGCGCTCGCCGTGCTCCTCGCCGCGACGGGGCACCCGCTGGTGCTCCTCGTGATCGTGCTCGCGGCCATCGCACCCTACGCGAGCCTCGACCGGCAGAAGAACGAGCGCATCGTGAAGCTCGAGCAGCAGCTCGACGGGTGGATGCTGCTCCTCTCGAACTCGCTGAAGGCCACGCCGGCCATCGGCGAGGCCATCAAATCGACGGTCACGCTCGTGCAGGCGCCGATGAGCGAGGAGCTCGATCTCCTCGTGAAGCAGAACCAGCTCGGTACGCCCCTCGACCAAGCGCTCCTCAACGCGAGCGAGCGCATGGGCAGCCCGACCATCAGCGGCGCGCTCTCGACGCTCGTCATCGCGCGCCAGACCGGCGGCGACCTGCCGACGATTCTCGAGCGCTCGGCCGCCTCGCTCCGCGAGATGGCGCGCCTCGAGGGCGTGGTGCGGACCAAGACCGCCGAGGGCAAGGGCCAGGTCATCGTCCTCGCCGTGATGCCCTTCGCCATGGTGTTGCTCCTGAGCTGGGCGGACCCGCACTGGCTCGACCCGCTGCTCACGAACTTCGTCGGCTACATCATCATGGCCATCGCGCTCGCCTGCTGGCTCCTCGCGATCGTGTGGGCGCGGAACATCCTGGACGTGGACATCTGATGCCGGCGCGGATCATCGGCATCGCCGCGCTCGCGTGCATCGGCGTCGGCTTCTTCCTGACGACGCTGATCCTCGGGAGGACGCCGCCGGTCGCGCGCCCGACCTACGGAGCGCGCGGCCTCAAGCGGCAGCGGGCGCTCGACAAGGGCGGGCTCTTCGCCCTCGCCGAGCCGGCGGTAAGGCTGGTGGGCGGGTGGTTCGTGGCGCTCCCGCTCGGCGAGCTCCGGGGCCGCGTCCAGACCCGCCTCGGGCATTCGGGGGAGTACCTCGGGCTGAGCCCGAACGAGTTCTTCGGGCTGACGCTCCTGAGCACCGTCGCCTTCGCCGCGCTCGGCCTCGGGCTCGTCTACGGGGCGGACATGCCGCTCATCGTCGTCGTCTTCGCCGTGGTGCTCGGGGCCACCCTGCCGACGCTCCAGATCAACGGCGAGATGCAGGAGCGCTTCACGGCGATCAACCGCTCGCTCCCCACGGCCATCGACCTCGTCGCGCTCTGCATGGGCGCCGGCCTCGACTTCCCCGGCGCGCTCAAGCAGGTCGTCGACAAGACGAGCCGCAAGGACGCCGTGCTCATCGAGGAGCTCGGGCGCATCCTCAGCGAGCTCGAGGTCGGGCACACGCGGCGAAAGGCCCTCGAGGGCTTCGCCGAGCGCTGCCCCACGGAGGCCGTGCGCGATTTCGTGAGCACCGTCGTGCAGGCCGAGGCCAAGGGCACGCCCCTGGCCGAGGTGCTCACCATTCAGGCGCGCATGCTGCGCATGCGCCGGAGCGTGATGGCCGAGGAGTCCGCCGCCAAGGCCGGCGTGATGATGATGGGCCCGCTCATGCTCATGTTCATCTGCGTCATCTTCCTCCTGCTCGGGCCCTTCGTCGTGCAGTGGCTGACCACGGGGCTCGGCTAGCGATGGACACGGCCTTCGTCGAAGTCACGCTCCCGGACGGGACCACGCAGCGCTACCCCGTCGAGGGCGAGCAGGTGACCCTCGGCAAGTCCGGCGAGGCGGGCATCGCCATCCCCTCGGCGAGCGAGCTCGAGATGGAGCACCTGCTGATCGTGCCGCGGGGGCGCGAGGGGTGCTGGGTGTCGAGCTCCCAGGGCGCGCTCACGCCGACGCTGCGAAAGGGCAAGGCGTTCACGGCCGAGCTCGTGCCCTGGGGCACGGAGCTGGCGATCGGGCGCCTCAAGGTCCGCGTCACGAACAAGCAGCCGAAGGTGAAGAAGGAGCAGCAGGTGAGCCCCGTCGTGGTGCTCGGCTCCCTCGGCATCCTGGCGGGCCTCGGCTACCTCTACCTCAAGGAAGACGGAGGGCGCATGCGGCCGGAGGTGGAGGTCGAGCCGCCCCCGATCTTCGCCGGCGCGGAGCCCGCCTGCCCGGAGGGAGCCGCGCCCGCCGAAGAGGCCGCCACGCTCGAGTATCGCGCCGACCGGAAGTCCGACCGCTTTCCTTACGACCGTCAGGACGGCGTCGAGGCCGTGACCTTCTACGCTCAGGCTGAAGCCTGCCTCGCGCAGGTCGCCACACCGGAGGCCGTCGCCCGCGCGGCGGAGCTGAAGGAGGCCCGGGAGCGCCTCGAGCAGCAGCTCGAAGCGGACCTCGCCATGCTTCGCCTTCGCCTCGACCACGCGCTCGACGTCGACGATTTCGAGGCCATCGCGCGGCTCGCGGACGACCTCCTCGAGCTCTTCGAGCACAAGCCCGCGGACGAGCCCTACCGGCAGCTCCTCGAACGCTACTCGCGCGAGGCGCGGGCCGAGGCGGAGCGGGCGAAGCGATCGGCGACGCGCGACTCGTGAGCTTCCCGGACTTCCGACGGGCCCCGCGCCCGGGCACCATCGGCCCCATGCCCGCGGGCACCCTCGTCATCATGCGCCTCCTCCGGTCCAGCCTGCTCCTGCTCCTCCTCGCCGGATGCATGCGCCCGGCGACCGAGCCGGCCGATGGGCGGCTCATCGAGCAGACCTCGGCCGACGAGCTCTTCGCGCGCGGCGAGGGCTCGGCCCGGGCCGGGGACTTTCTCCGCGCGGAGCAGTACTACGCGGCGGCCTACGACCGGGGCTACCCCGGCGCCCAGGCCGTGCCGGCCCTGCTCCGCGTCTGCGTGGCGGCGGACCGGATCAGCGCCGCCGTCGGCTACGTCGAGCCCTACGTCGAGGCGCACCCCGAGGAGTGGGCGCTTCGCATGGTGCTCGCCACGCTCTACGAGGCCCTCGGAAACGGGGACGCGGCCCTCGCCACGCTCGAAGGGGTCGTCGTCGATGCGCCGGAGCGCCCGGAGCCACGCTATCTCCTGGGCGTCATGTACTCGGACGTCGGCGCGCGCCCGGAGGCCATCGCGAGCTTCGAGCGCTATCTGGCCCTGGCGCCCACGGGGGACCACGCGCGAGATCGGAAGAGCG
>JBCDGX010000118.1:0-11259 GCA_038750805.1 Myxococcota bacterium | reverse complement strand
GACCGAAGCGCGCCTCGCCGGCGGCCAAGCGAAGGTCGAGGTCGAAGGACGCGCGCCCTTCCTGGATGGCGCGGTCACGGAGCCGCCGCTGCGCGCGCCGTCGGCGCACGGTCTTGAGGATGGCCGCCGTGAGGAGCGCGACGCTCATCAGGCCCGATCCAAGCGCGGCGTAGCGGGCGATGGTGGCGCGGTCGAGCTCGTTCCCGGGGCTGCACAGAAGCCCCGGGTCGAGGCAATCGGCGAGCGCGTCGTCGCGCTGGCTCCGCTGCCCGTTGCCCCAGGCCACCATGGAGATGCTCCCGGCCAGAAAGAGCGAGCCCATGGCCCAGAGCGCCGTCGCGCGCCCGGGGAGGTAGATGTCCGCCTCGAGCTCGTAGCGCGGCACGGGGGGCAGCCCCGGGTCCGGCGTCGTGGGCTCCACGGTCGTAGGCTCCCCTGCCGCGGGCTCGGCCGCCGCCGGAGGCTCCGTGGGCTCAGCCGGCGTCCCGGCTTCGGTCTGCGCCACCACCGAGGTCGGCCGGGCGAGGCCCAGGACCAGGACGAGGGCGACGAGCGCGAAGAGCTTCCCGGGCATGCTGCGAGCGGAGCCTAACCGAGCCTTCCACCACGTCGAAGCCCAGGCGAGCGGCTCGAGGCCCCGACGAGTCCCTGATCGGGGATGCTTGAGCCCCGGCGAATCTCCGCGTTCATGGGCCCATGCGCCGACCCCCCGAAGTACGCGCGGGCTGGAGCAAGACTCTGCTCGGAGGCGTCGACGCGCTGCCCGAGTCGGCGCGTCATGCAGCGCTCGCGGCCCTCGGCCCGGAGAGTCGGAAGCTCATCGAGAGCTCCATCAACCTCCGCTGGATCGCCATAAAGCCACACATGGAGCTCCTCCGCAGCGTCCGTGCTCACCTCCCCGAGGAGGCGTACGTCGCCTATTTCGCCCGGGCGATGCGCAGCGCCCTAGGCACGGGGGGCGTCTTCGGGAAGGCCGCCGCCGCGGCGCTTCGCTGGCTCACGGACGACCCCTTCGCCGTTCTTCGCTACGTACCGACGAGCGCCGCCTACATCTTCCGGGGCGTCGGCACGATCGCGCTCGAGGAGGCGGGTCCCGATGCCCTGCGGGTCGTGCACACGGGCTGGCCCCCGGCGCTCGGTGGCGGGGACGAGTTCTGGCTCGGCTGGCTCGGGAGCCTCGAGGCGGTGATGGAGGCGGGCATCGCCGGCCGCCCGCTCGAGGCGCACGTTCGCCTCGAAAGCGTCGACGAGGCGGCGGCTCGGGCGGTCTTCCGCTGCGAGGTCGCCCGCGCGCCGCTCAAAGCGAGGCGAGGTGCGCGAGGATGCGCGCCGTGACCGCCTCGGCGTCGGAGTCGAAGAGACGCGTCCCGTGGGCACCCGGCGCGTACTCATCGAAGGACCAGCCCTCGACGCCGAGCTCGGCGCGGGCTTCGTTCCACGCGGACTCGGAGCTCGGGTAGAGGTAGAGCATCGGGATGGTCCCCAGGAACGCCTGGTTGGCCGGGATCGAGTTCTGGCTCTCGGTGTAGAGGCCGCCGGACATGAACACGATGGATGCCGGCGAGGCAGCCGGGCGGCCCTCGGTCCAGAGGGCGTGATCGAGCACCGTCGTCGTGCCGTTCGACGCGCCCACGAAGGCCAGCCGTGACGGATCCGGCGCGCAGGGGAGGGAGGCGAGGAAGTCCGTCGCCGCCGCGGCGTCGATGCGCGCGGTGAAGCCCTGGTAGGCCTCCGTCGCCACGC
Source organism: Myxococcota bacterium (assembly GCA_038750805.1). Lineage (GTDB taxonomy): Bacteria > Myxococcota_A > Polyangia > Polyangiales > Houyiibacteriaceae > CALCTH01. The sequence goes on along the minus strand of JBCDGX010000118.1, from coordinate 9,516 downwards.
CCCCGGAGCCGCCGGCGCCGCGGCGGTCGACGTTGAGCACCGTCATGCCCGCGTCCCGGAGCGCCTCCCGGAAGGCGAGGGGATAGCCGCGGCGGTCGTTCGAGGGCGGAATCATGTGAAAGAGAATCGCCGCCGGCCCGCCCGCCGCGGCGACCTGGAGGTCCGCCTCGAGGGTCACGGCGTCGCTCGTCGTGAAGGTGACGACGTGGCTCGTCCCGGCCTCGCAGCGCGGGTCGGCCGTGCCCTCGTCCGGCGCGCCTTCATCCGGCGCGCCCTGGTCCGGCACACCCTCGTCCGGCGCGTCCGTTCCGAGGTCGGGCTCGGTGGCGGGCGCGTCCTCGCCGCAGGCGATGGCCAGGAGGAGCGGGAGGGCGAAGAGCGCGAAGCGAGCCATGGCGCCCAGTATGCCCCCGTCCGCAATCGGTTGCCCTATACCGATCGTTTTCGGTCGCGGCGTCTGAACGCCGCGCGCGCGCACGCGACCAACCGGGGGAGATGCCCCCTCGCGCCCATCGCTGGATGCTCCTGGTCTGCGTCGCGCTCGTCGCTTCGGCGCGGCCGGCGGTCGCCGAGCCCCCCACCACGCGCCTTCGGCTCGGAGCCCACGCCGTGTCCTTCGTCCAGCCTGGCGTTCGGCTGAGCGTCCCGGTCGACCTGCACGCGCACGACCGCGGCGCGGGTCGCGCCGGCATGCTCTTCGTGAGCCCGCACCTCGGCCTCTTCGGCGGCTTCCGCAATCACGTCAGCCTCCAGCTCGGCGGCGCGCTCGGCTACCGCTTCCTGACGCCGCGCCGCGGGCGCTTTCACGAGCTCGGCGTCGGCGGGGGCTACGTCGCTGAGTGGCAGATCACCTCCCTCGAGGTGAACCTCGGGACCGGCCGCGTGGACAACCGCCGTGTGCTCCGGAGCTACTTCCTGCCCCACGCGCGCTACCTCTTCGGCCGCGAAGGCTCCGGTCGCCTCGGCGGCTACGTCGGCGTGACGGCCGGCGCGCTGGTGTCCCGGCAGCTCGAGGCGAGCCTCTTCCTCGACGTCGAGGTCGGCCTGCAGCTTCGCCTCGGAGGCGCGTCGTGAAGCGCCGGGACTTCCTCCGCGGGGGCCTCGCCGCGGGCCTCGGCGCCCTCGCCCCGGGCTGCGCCTTCGAGGCCGGTGGCCGCTACGACGACTTCGACGTGGCCTTCTCCGGGAACGTCCTAGTCATCGGGGCCGGCGCGTCCGGGCTCGCGGCGGGCTACCTCCTCGACCGCTACGGCATCGACTACGAGATCCTCGAGGCCTCGACCCGCATCGGCGGCCGCGTGCTCCGGGACGAGACGCTCGCGGACTTCCCCATCGACCTCGGCGCGGAGTGGCTGCACGACGAGCCCACCATGCTCGCGCAGCTCGTCGACGATCGGAGCGTCGACGCGAGCGTCGAGCTGGTCCCCTATAGCCCGGACACCATCCACGCCTGGACCGGCAGCCGCGTGCGTCGCGTGAACTACGCGTCGCCCTTCTACACCGAGTACAAGTTCCGAACGACGAACTGGTTCGGCTTCCTCGAGCGCTTCTTCGCACCCGCCAGCGCCGGGCGCATCCGCTTCGACACCGAGGTCGTGCACGTCGACACGAGCACCCCGCGCGTGCAGGTCACGACCGCCGCGGGCGCCACCCTCGAGGCCGATCGGGTGCTCCTCACGGTGCCCATCAAGGTGCTAAAGGACGCGCGTATCGCCTTCGCGCCGGAGCTCTCGCCCGCCCGCGCCGACGCCCTCGCTCGGGTCGACGTGCCCGCGGGCCTGAAGGTCTTCCTCGACTTCGAGCGGCGCTTCTACCCGGACCTGCTCCTCGACGGTGGCGTCCTCCGGAGCGGGAGCTTCGACAAGCTCTACTACGACGCGGCCTTCCGGAAGCCGAGCGAACGACACGTGCTCGGCCTCTTCTGGGTCTCCGACGACGCGGCGCCGATGGTCGCCCTCGACGACGCGACCATCGCCGAGCGCACCCTCGCGGACCTCGACCGCATCTTCGACGGCCGCGCCTCGCGGCATTACCGCGGGCACGTCGTACAGAACTGGAGCGCCGATCCCTTCGTCCGCGGCGCCTACTCGACCGGCTTCGACGGGGACCAGGGCCGCCTCGTCGACACGCTCCGCGCACCCATCGACGGGCGCGTCTTCTTCGCGGGCGAAGCCCTCACCATCGCCCACCAATCGACCGTTCACGGCGCCATGCTCTCTGCCTACGAGACGGTCGAGCGCATCCTCGCCGGCTGAAGCGCGCCCCGTGGTAGCGTCCGCGCCCGTATGGGCCGAACGAGAGCGGATGGCGCGGTCAAGGAGAAGGGCCACGCGCCGAAGCCGCTCTTCGAGGGCTACACCCCGCTCGAGAGTGCCTACGACGAGCTCTTCACGCCTGCGGGCAACGTCCGCCGGGGCCATGGCCCGGTCGTCCGCCGCCTGGACGCCGTCGGTCAGAAGGACTTCCGGCTCCGCCAGCGCATCGCGAACAACGCCTTCCTCCGGAGCGGCATCACCTTTCGTGTCTATTCGGACCAGCGCGGCGTCGAGAAGATCTTCCCCTTCGACCTCATCCCGCGCCTGGTCGACCCGGCGCGCTGGGAGAAGCTCGAGCGCGGCCTGAAGCAGCGCGTCGCCTGCCTCGATGCGCTCCTCGGCGACCTCTACGGCCCGCAGAAGATCCTGAAGGACGGGGTGATCCCCAAGGAGATCGTCCTCGGCTCGAAGGGCTACCTCCCGGAGCTCCAGGGCGTGCGTCCGCCGGGCGGCGTCTACGTGCACGTCTCGGGCATCGACCTCATCCGCGCGCCGAACGGCGACTTCCTCGTCCTCGAGGACAACGCGCGGACCCCGAGCGGCGTGAGCTACGTGCTCGAGAACCGCGCCGTGATGAAGCGGGTCTTCCCGCGCCTCTTCCAGCGCGTCGACGTGCGCTCCGTGGGCGAGTACCCGGCTCGGCTCCGCGCCGCCCTCGAGGGCCTCGCGGCGGAGCACGTGGAGGGGCGCGGCGACCTCGTCGTCCTGACCCCCGGCCACTTCAACAGTGCCTACTTCGAGCATAGCTTCCTCGCCCGCCGCATGGGCGTGCCCCTCGCCCAGGGCAGCGATCTGTTCGTGCACGACGACCGCGTCTACGTGAAGACCACGAAGGGCCCCGAGCGCGTCACGGCCATCTACCGCCGCATCGACGACGAGTTCCTCGACCCTCAGGCCTTCCGCGAGGACAGCCTCCTCGGCGTGCCCGGCCTCGTGCGGGCCTACGCGAAGGGCAACGTCGTGCTCGCCAACGCGCTCGGGAACGGCTGCGTCGACGACAAGGCCGTGTACCCCTTCATCCCGAAGGCCATCCGCTACTACCTCGGCGAGGACCCCATCCTCGACCAGGTCCAGACCTACCTCTGCAGCGAGGACGCGGACCGCTCGCACGTGCTGGCAAACCTCGGCTCGATGGTCGTGAAGGCCGTCGACGCCTCCGGCGGCTACGGCATGCTCTTCGGCCCGAAGAGCACGAAGAAGCTCCAGAAGGAGTTCGCCGCGCGCATCCAGGACAACCCGCGCGGGTACATCGCCCAGCCCGTGGTCGAGCTCTCGACCTGCCCCACCTGGACCAAGGGCGGCGTGGCGCCGCGGCGCGTGGACTTTCGGCCCTACATCGTCACGGGCGAGGAGAGCTGGGTGCTCCCCGGGGGCCTCACGCGCGTCGCGCTCCGCGAGGGCAGCTACGTCGTGAACTCGAGCCAGGGCGGCGGCAGCAAGGACACCTGGGTGCTCGGCTCGAACCAGGAGGCCGGCGAATGATCTCCCGCGTCGCCGGCAGCTGCTTCTGGCTCACGCGCTACGTCGAGCGCGCGGAGAACCTCTCGCGCCTCATCCGCGTCAACCGATCGTTCGTTTTGGACGTCCCGCTGGCGGACCATGACCGCTGGCTGCCGCTGATCATCGTCTGCGGCGAGCGGGAGCGCTTCGCCGAGCTCGTCGGCGACGCGGCGACGGCCACGGACGACGACGTCGAGGATTACCTCGTCTGGGACGCGCGGAACCCGGTCTCCATCGTCGAATCCGTGCGCTGGGCCCGGGAGAACGCCCGGACGACCCGCGAGGTCATCAGCCTCGAGATGTGGGAGACGCTGAACGAGCTCTGGAACTACCTCCAGCGAGGCCAGGGGCGGCGCACCTTTCGGCGCGACGCCGACGCCTTCTACAAGCGCGTGAAGGACCAGGCGGACCTCTTCCTCGGCCTCGCCGACTCCACGCTTCTGGACGACGAGCCCCTCGCCTTCATGCACCTCGGCATGTGGCTCGAGCGGGCCATGCAGACCGCGCGCATGCTCGACGTGAAGCACCACATGCTGGGCCCCGGTCGTCCCGGCGGCGAGTCGCCCCTCGAGGTCGCCCAGTGGAGCGCGCTCCTCTACAGCTGCAGTGCCGCCGAGGCCTACGCCAAGCGCGGTCCGCGCAAGGCGACGACGGGGCAGCGCGTCCCAGGGCCTCGCCATCGCGGCCTTCCTGCTGCGCGAGCCGCTCCTGCCCCGGAGCGTGCTCGGCTGCCTCGACCGGGCGGCGGCGACGCTGGGCCGCATCCGCGACGAGGGGGAGCCCTCGCTCGGCGCCGAGGCGGCCACGCACCTGGACGGGCTCCGCGCCCGGCTCCGGGACCGGCCCATCGAGGCGATGGTCGAGGGCGGGATCCACGCCGAGCTCACGCACCTCATCGACGCGATGTCCGTGGTCGCGGGGCTGATCGAGCGGGCCTATTTCGAGCCCGACGCCGAGGCGCAGCGCGCGCTCATCGCCTGACGCGTCGGCGCCCCGACGAAGGCCCCGGCTTCGGCTACATTCCCGCGCGTGACGAGTCACCTCCTCGCGATGTCCTTCGACAGCGCGGCTTCCCCGGCGCTGACCATGCGCGCCGTGCGCGACGATCCGGACGCCGCCGGCTGGGGCTTCGCCTGGTACCCCATGGACGATCGCGCCGCCGTGGTCGTGAAGGACCCGAACGCGACGCACGAGACGGCCATGACCCGCGTGCTCCGCGATTGGGATCGCTTCCGGAGCTGCTGCTTCCTCGCCCACACGCACGGCGCGGCCAAGCGCGTCACGCAGCAGGACACGCATCCCTTTCAGCGGAGCTACGCCGGCCGCGATTGGGTGTTCGCGCACAGCGGTGAGCTCGAGGAGGACGCGCGCGAGGCGCTGCCGATCCAGCGGCGCTCCCTCGAGCCGCTCGGGGTCACCGACTCGGAGCACATCTTCTGCTGGCTCCTCGAGAAGATCGCCCTGGCGAGGCACCGGAGCCTCGCGGAGGTCGGTTGGCCCACGCTTCACGAGTGGCTCGGCGAGGTCGACGCGCAGGGGCGCGGGAGCCTGATCCTCAGCGATGGCGTCGACATCGTCGCGTACGCGGGCACGAAGGGGCATTACCCGCTCCACCGCATCCGGCGTACCCCACCGCACGCCACGACGCTCCTCCGCGGGCGCGCCGTCGTCATCGACGCCGGCGACCCCTACGACGTGAACCGCACCATGGCGCTCATCGCCCGGGAGCCGCTCACGGAGGAGCCGGCCTGGGGCGCCTTCCAGCCCGGCGAGCTCGTGGTGATGCGCCGGGGCGTCTTCACCTACACGAGCACCAACGCGAGCGACGTGCAGCCGACCTCCCCGCCGGGCACGAGCGACGAGACCCTCGGCATCCACTGGACCGAGACCACCGGCGGCGAGGCCCCGGCCATGAGCGGGATGCCCCCGAGCGAGCGCCCTGCGGCGGAGGCCCAGGCGCTCTACGCGGTGCCTCTCCGGACGAGCCAGCCGGACCTCGACGTTCCACCGCAGGGGCGGATCCTCCGGGTCCAGCACGAGACCGTGTACCGCTACGAGGAGCCCGTGGAGCTCTCGAGCCACGTGGTGCGCCTGCACCCGGTGCACGACCTCTTCCAGGAGGTGCTCGACTACCAGCTCGAGGTGAGCCCGCCGGGCGTCGCGCGGCGCGCCGAGGACGTGTTCGGCAACCAGGTGCTCCGCTTCAAGATCGAGCGCCCCTACACGGAGCTCTGGGTGCGGGCGCGTTCCCGCGTGCGCGTGCTGCCCCCGCGCACGCTCCAGTCGTTGAAGCGGGCGACGATTCCCCTCGTCTGGATGCCGTGGCAGCGGCAGATGATGACGCCCTACCTCCTGCCTCCGGAGCTCCCGGAGACGCAGCTCAAGGCGCTCAGCGAGTACGCGATGAGCTTCGCGATTCGGCAGGACTTCGACCTCGTCGACACGCTGAAGGACGTCAACCGGAGCATCTTCCGGGACTTCCGCTACGTGCCGGGCTCGACGATGCTCGAGACCTCGCCCTTCACGGTGTTCACGCGGCGCGAGGGCGTCTGCCAGGACTTCGCGAACCTCTTCATCTGCCTCTGCCGGCTGCTCGGCGTGCCCGCGCGCTACCGCGTCGGCTACATCCGCACGGGCGCGGACTACGAGAACCAGGTGCAGTCCGAAGCGAGTCACGCCTGGTGCGAGGTCTACCTGCCACGGCACGGCTGGCGCGGCTTCGATCCGACCAACGGCGTGCTCGCGAACCTCGACCACATCCGCGTGGCGCATGGGCGGAACTACCGCGACGCGACGCCGACCGGGGGCACCCTCTTCAAGGGCGGGCGCGGGGAGACGCTCCAGACGAGCGTGCGCGTCGACGTCGAGCAGGAGGCGCCGCCGGCCGAGGTGCACCGGCGCTGGTGAGCGGGCGGACGAACGAGCACCGCGAGCCGGAGACGCTGCGTGCCTGGCTCGCCCGGGAGCCCTTCACCCTCTCGCTCTCGAGCGGGTTCTTCGGCTTCTTCGCGCACGCTGGCCTCCTGAGCGCGCTCGAGGAGGCGGGGCTTCGGCCGCGCGCTTTTCTCGGGTCGAGCGCGGGTGCGCTGGTGGGCGCCTGCGCCGCGGCGGGGCTCGAGGGCGAGGCCATGGGCGCCATCTTCGCGGGGCTGCGCCGGGAGGCCTTCTGGGATCCGGCGCCGGGTCCGGGCCTCCTCCGCGGGCGCCGCTTCCGCGCGCAGCTCGAGGCGGCGCTTCCCCGGGCGACCTTCGAGGCCTGCGAGCGGCCGGTCACGCTCAGCGTCTACGACGTGCTCGCCCGGACGACCCGCGTTCGCCGCTCCGGAGCGCTCGCGCCGGCGGTGCACGCCTCCTGCGCCGTGCCCGGCATGTTCTGGCCCGTGCGCCTCGAGGGGCGGCCGCATCTCGACGGCGGCATTCGCGATCGTCCGGGCCTCGCCGGGGCCACCTCGAACGAGCGCATCCTGCACCATCATCTCGAGAGCCGCTCCGCCTGGCGCCGGCCGGACGACCCCCAGCGGGTGCCTCCGCAGCGCCCGAACCTCCGCGCCCTCGTGCTCTCCGACCTGCCCCGCCCGGGCCCCTACCGCCTCGCCGAGGGTCCGCGGGCCTTCGCCGTGGCCCGCGAGCGCGTCCGCCGCCTGCTCGACGCCCCCGCCTCCGAGGGGCAAGGGGTCCACCGATGAGGTGGCTTCCGCTGTCGTTCGTGGCGACGCTCGCGATGGCCTGCGGTGGCCGCTCCCGGCCGCCCGAGCACGCCCCCACGGCGCCCGAAACGCCGCCGCCGACCGAAGAGCCGCGCCCCCCGGAGACGGAGCCCGCGGACCCCGGTCCCCCGGTCTCCGCTCCCGAGGCGCCCGCCCCCGCGACGCTGCCGGCGCTCCGGGACGGGGCCCCGAGCGAGCCGCTCCTCGCGCCTTACCAGCGGGTCATGCAGCGCACGACCATCGCGCGCGCGCCGGCTCCGGGGCTCGGCCACGCGGCCGCGCTCGAGGCCTGGGACGCGCATCGCATGGACCCGCGTGCGCTCCCGCCCCGCGCGTTCCTCGCGGCGTATTGCCTCGACCTCGAGCTCGGCGATGCCGGCGACGCCTATTTCGAGGTCTTCGAGGGCGTCGGCTCGGCGCCGCGCACCCTTCGGGACCGCGCGGACGCGCTGGGCGCCGTGGGGGAGCGCTGGCTCGCAAGGCTCCGCGCTCGCCACCTCGTTGCCCTCGATACCTGCCTACGCAGCGTCGGAGCGCGCCTCGTCGCCACGGCCTTCGTCGCCCCGGATGCCGCGGAGGTCGCCCGCCTGCTCCGGGCCGGGGCCGTCGCCGAGGACGAAGAGGGCGTCGTGGTGACCCGCGGGGGCGGCGGCTACCGCGCCGGCGACCGCCTCGTCGCCCTCGATCGCACGCGCATCCGCACGCTGGCGGACGTGGGCTGGGCCCTCCGCGGGCGGGAGGAGCGGAGCCGCGTCTCCATTCGCTACCGCCGGCAGGTGTCCGGCGAGACCAGGCGCGGCGAGCGCGTGCAATGGCTCGACCCGCCGGCGGGCCCGGCCCGCGTGCGTTTCGCCATCGAGCCCGGCGAGGAGCCGGGCCGGGACCCGCTCGCGCTCCCGTCCTCCGCGCGGCCTTGACGCGGCCACGGCGGTCGTGCACCTCCCGAGGGAGTGCTGCTGGGCGGACCCATTCCGGAGGACGGCATCGTCAACGCGCTTCGCGCCATCGAGGCCCAGCGGACGACCGGCTCGCTTCGCTATCGCGGGACCGCGGGCGAGGAGGGCGAGGTGCGCCTCGTGCGCGGGCAGATCGCCGCCGAGCAGCACGAGACCGCCGACGGGAGCGACCCCGTCGAGGTGCTCCTCGCGCTCCGGGCCGGGCACTACGAGCTCGAGCAGCGCTTGCCGCCGCTCCCCGTCTCGAAGGGCGACCACCTGATGCGCTCGGGGAGCCTCGTCGTGCACGTCACGGCGGACCTGATGAACTACTGCGAGCGCGCCGGTCTGACCGGCCTGCTCGTGCTGGAGCAGGGCGACAAGGGCGCCGAGATCGCCTACGCCCGCGGCGACCTCGAGAGCATCCGCCTCGACGGTCTCTCCGAGCTTCACCAGGTCTTCGCCTGGGAGGAGGGCAAGTTCCGCGTCGAGGCGCACGCCGAGCTCCCGCGCTTCGACGTCTCGGACGACGCCGCGGCGGAGACCGCGGACCCCTTCGAGGAGGCCGAGACCACGGAGTTCGTGCGGCCCTCGCAGCCCACGACCGCGACGCGGAAGCAGCTTCTCCGCGTGGTCGAGATGGAGCTCGCGGAGATCCTCCGGGAGCGCGAGGAGCGGCGCCCGGCGACCAAGACCAGCCCCCCGCTCCCGCCGCTGGCGGAGGTGCGCGCCCCGGAGACGCTGCCGCCGCCCGCCGGCGAGGTCGCCGACCCGCCCCCCTCGCGCCGTGAGCCGACGGTTCGCGTCGTCTACCTCGGCGCGGCGCCGCGGCCGGAGCCGAGCGGTTCCCACGAGGCGCCGGAGCCCGAGGCCTCGCACACGCCGGAGGAGGCGGTGCCGGCGGAGAGTCCGGCGAGCCCCGGCGCGCTCGGCGCGGCGCTCTGGGCCGTCCTCGCCCTCCTCGTCGCCCTGGGCGCGCTGACCGTGCTGGCCGCGCTCCCGACGCTGGACTGAGCCGGGCCCGGCGGCCTGCTAGCGTGCGCTCGATGGCTTTCACGG
>JBCDGX010000117.1:0-11357 GCA_038750805.1 Myxococcota bacterium | reverse complement strand
GACCTCGATGGCGCCGCCGAGGCTCGTCACGATGCCGTGGCAGATGCTGAGGCCGAGCCCCGCGCCCTGCCCCACGCCCTTCGTCGAATAGAAGGGCTCGAAGATGCGCGGACGGTGCGCCGGATCGATACCGGCCCCGCTGTCCTCGACCGACGCGCGCACCACCGGGCCCTCGGCCGAGCAGTGAACGTGCACGAGGTTCTCGGCGGCCCGACTCTCGTCGAGGGCCTGCGCGGCGTTCGTGAGCAGGTTCACGAAGACCTGGAGGAGGCGCCCCTCGCTCCCGCTCACCGGGGGCACCCGCGCGAGCTCCTCGACGAGGCGCCCGCGATGACGGAGCTCGTTGCTCGTCATGCGCACGGCCTTGCGGATGACCGTGACGAGGTCCACGGGCCGGCGCTCCTCCGGCGGGAGCGCGTCCTCCTCGCGGCTGAAGCGGCCGAGGTCCCCGACGATCTGGGCGACGCGCGTCGCCCCGTCGCGGGCCTCGGCGATGGCTGAGAGCAACGACTCGCGCTCGCCCGGGGGCAAGTCCGGGGCGCGCTGTCGCAGCGCCTCGGCGACGTATTCCAGGTTCGCCGAGAGGTAGCCGAGGGGGTTGTTCACCTCGTGGGCCACACCCGCCGCGAGCGTCCCGAGGGAGCTCAGCCGGTCGGCCTGCGCGAGCTGCACCTCGAGGCGCCGGCGGACGCTGATGTCGCGGAGGGCCGCCAGCCGGAGCCGGTCGCCCGCCACCTCGAAGAGCGGCGAGGCCACGAGCTCGAGGACCGTGTCGTCGCCGCAGCGGAGCTCCCGGGGCCCCGCGTCGAAGAGGTCGCCGCCGGCCGCGTCCGGGCCGAGGTGCGCGGCGAGGGCATCGCCGACCAGGCCCTCCGGCCGGCCGAGCATCGCGCCGAGGGTCTCGTTCGCGAAGCGCACGACGCCGGCCTCGTCGACCATGGCGACGCCGTCCGGGGCGTGCTGGAGCAGCTTCTGGGTGAGGCGCGTGTCCGCCGCCACGCGAAGATCCGCCGGCGGAGGCACGTCCGAGCGCTCCCGGGAAGGCGCCCGGGCCACCCGGAGCCGCGCCTCGAGGGCGCTGACGCTGAAGGGCTTCTCGATGACGTCGTCGGCGCCCGCGTCGACCGCCGCCTGGGCGCGGGCCGCGTCCGTATGCCCGGTCACCACGAGCACCGTCGGGCGCCCCGGATCCGTCGGGTCGAGCTCCGCAAGCACCTCGAGCCCCTCGGCGTCGGGCAGCGTCCAGTCGACGATCAGGAGCTCGTAAGGCAGCCCGCTCTCGCGGGCCTCGCGGAGCCGCGCGCGCCCCTCGTGCGTCGTGCACGCCTCGTCGCAGACCAGCCCCTCGCGCCCCAGGATCAGCCCGAGCAGCTTCCGCACCTCGGCGTCGTCCTCGACGATGAGGGCGCGGCGAGGGCGCGAGACGACGTCGGACACCGGCTCTTCATAGGGCCGGAACGACAGATCCGGCACATCCGGAGCCTTCGCGTCACGATCACCGTCCACGAAGGGGGAATACGGCGGTCCCGTCGAACGCTATCCTGATCCCGGTGCTCACGTACGCGTATTTGGCTTCCCTGGTCTTCGGTGGCGTGCTGATCGGGGCGTCGATCCTCCTCGGAGGACACGACGACGCGGACCTGGACGCGGACGGCGACGCCGATTTCGACGCGGACGGGGACGTCGACGTCGACGGCGATTTCGACGCGGACGGCGACGCCGGCGGGGACAAGGGCGGCATCGACGTCGGAGACGGCGCGAGCCTCTTCATCTTCCTGAAATCGCTCCGCTTCTGGACCTTCTTCCTCGCCTTCTTCGGGCTGACGGGGCTGATCCTGGACGGCGGCGGCATCGTCGAGAGCGAGGCTCTGGCCTTCGCGCTGGCGCTCGTGATGGGCGTCTTCAGCGGCGTCGGGACCACGAGCGCCATCCGCGCGCTCGCGCGCGACGAGTCCGGCTCCGCGGCCCACGGCGGCGATTACATCGGCCGCACGGGCAAGATCATCGTCCCGGTGAAGCCGGGCGGCGTCGGGCGCGTGCGCGTCGAGGTGAAGGGCCAGCTCGTCGACGTGCTCGCCACCTCCGACGAGGAGCTCGCGAACGCCGAGGAGGCGATGATCATCGAGATGGACGGGACGCGCGCGAAACTCGCTCGCGTCGCGGACGATTAGAGCGGCGCGCGACGTAAGACATCACGGCGACCGGGCTGGGACGCCGAAGCACGCGGCCATCGCGCCGCGAAGGAGAGAGGGGAAATGAACCAACCCTACGGGGGTTATCCGGCGGGCGTGGAGGCCAGCGGCGGGAACGACGTGCTCTGGCTCATCGCCTTCGTGGCGCTGGGCATGGCCGTCGCGCTGCTCGTCCTCATCGCCGTCTTCAAGTCGCTCCTGAAGATCGCGCGGCCGAACGAGGTGCTCGTGTTCAGCGGTCGCGGGAGCTCGCAGGCGGATGGGACGCGGCTCGGCTACTCGCTGCTTCGCCAGGGACAGCGGAAGCTGCAGATCCCCATCCTCGAGCGCGTCGACAGCATGGACATGCGTCTTCTGCCCATCGACATCGTCGTGCAGAACGCCTATTCCGCGGGCAACATCCCGCTGCAGATTCACGCCATCGCGAACGTGAAGATCTCGGCCGACGATCGGTATCTTCGGAACGCCATCGAGCGCTTCCTGGGCCGCTCGCTGCGCGAGGTTCAAACGGTCGCGCAGCAGACGCTCGAGGGCGCGGTCCGTGAGGTCATCGCCGGGCTGACGCCCGAACAGGTCAACGAAGACCGCCTCGCTTTCGCCGAGAAGCTCACGCACGCGGCGGTGGATGACCTGAACAAGCTCGGGCTGATGCTCGATACGCTGAAGATCCAGACGGTCAGCGATCAAACCGGCTACCTCGACAGCCTCGGACGCCCGAAGATCGCCCGCGCGCTACGCGACGCGGAGAACTCCGAGAACGAGGCCCAGCAGATCATCACGCAGGCGCAGGCCGAGTCCACGCAGCGCGCGGAGGTCGCCAAGGCCGACGCCGAGAAGGCCATCCTCGGCCTCCGCAACCAGCTCCGGCAGGTGAAGGCGGAGCTCGAGGGCGAGGCCCAGGCCGTCGAGCGCGAGGCCGAGGCCGCCGCCAAGACGGCGCGCGCGGAGGCCGAGAAGGACCTCCAGCAGCTCCGCGCGGCGCTCGAGGAGCGGCGGCTCCAGGCGGACGTCGTCATCCCGGCGCAGATCCAGCGCGAAGCCCGGGCCATCCTCGCCGTCGGCGAAGCCGCGCCCACGGCCGAGAACGGCGCCGCGGCCGTGCAGGTGCTCGAGATGATGGGCGAAGCCTGGAAGTCCATGGGCCCCCAGGCCCGGGAGATCTACATCATCCAGCACCTCGAGGAGATCGTGGGCACGGTCGTCCAGCAGCTCGACGACGTCGTCGTCGACGAGGTGAGCGTGCTCGACCACGGCGACGGCAAGGGCCTGGCGAGCTACGCGGCGACCTACCCGCACATGGTCGCCGAGGTGCTCCGCTCGCTCGCCGAGTCCACCGGTGTCGACGTCCCGAAGATTCTCAGCGAAGGCGCCGGCGGCGCCCGGGGAGGTGCGTGATGGGTACCGCAGGCGCCGTGTTCCTGGTCTTCCTGGGCCTCCTCTTCGTCCTCTTCGTGGCCGTGCTCCTGGTCATCCGGAACATGCTCTACGTGTGCCAGCCCAACGAGGTGCTGGTGTTCAGTGGCCGGCGAAAGCAGCACGGCCACCTGATGACGCACTACCGCATCGTGAAGGGCGGACGCGCGATCAAGGTGCCGCTGATCGAGATCGTGGACCAGGTCGATCTGACCAACATGATCATCGAGATCACCGTGCAGAACGCCTACTCGAAGGGCGGTATCCCGCTCACCGTACAGGGCGTCGCGAACATCAAGATTCCCGGTGAGATGCCCCTGATTCACAACGCGCTCGAGCGTTTCCTCGGGCGAAGCCGGGAGGACATCATGCGCGTCGGGCGGGAGACGCTCGAGGGCAACCTCCGCGGCGTGCTCGCTGGGCTGACGCCCGAAGAGGTGAACCGGGACAAGGAGGCCTTCGCGGCCAAGCTGACCGAGGAGGCCGGCCACGACCTCGAGAAGATCGGCCTCGTCCTCGACACGCTGAACATCCAGAACGTGAGCGACGAGGTGGGCTACCTCGACGCCATCGGACGCATGCGGAGCGCGGCCATCCGCCGCGACGCGCAGGTCGCCGAGGCCCAGGCCCAGGCCGACGCTTCGGAGGTGACGTTCCGGAACTTCGTGAAGGGCGTGCTCGCCAAGCTCCAGGCCGCCATCAACGTGGCCCGGAAGGAGAACGAGCGCCGCATCGCGGACGCGCAGACGAAGCGCGAGGCGATGATCGCCGAGCAGCGCGCGGAGGTGCAGGCGCTCCTGGCGCAGAGCCAGGCCGAGGTGCGCATGCAGGAGGCACGCATCGAGCAGACGCGGCTTCGGCTCCAGGCGGACGTGATCCGTCCGGCCGAGGCGCAGCGCGACCAGGCCATCGCCCAGGCGAAGGCCGACGCCGTGAAGATCGTCGAGCAGGGCAAGGCCACCGCCGAGGTGCTCCGGGACCTGGCGACGAGCTACCGCGGCCAGGGCGCCTCGGGCCGGGACGTGCTGCTGATGCAGAAGCTCGTGCCCGTGCTCCAGCAGGTCAGCGGGACCATCGGCAAGCTCCGCGTCGACCGGCTCACGGTGATCGGCGAGAGCCCTGGCGGGAACGGCGACGGCGGCGGTTCGCTGGCCGGGCGCCTCATCGGGGCGAGCGAGCAGATCAAGGCTGCGACGGGCGTCGACCTCACGCAGGCGCTCCGCGAGCGCGTCGGGCAGGATGAGCCGCGGCGCGCGGACCGGCGCCGCACGGGTCCGATGACCATGCCGCGGCCCCAGCCGCCCTTCCCGCCCGCCGAAGCGGAGTGACGTGCGGGCGCGGGATGCGGAGCGCCGCATCCCGCGCCGGCGGCATCAGCGCACCGGGCGCTGCCCGGGCTTCACCGTCATCACCGCGCAGCAGGCGTGACGCACGACGCGCTCGGTGACCGACCCGACGAGGAGCCGCTCGAGGGCCGTATGCGAGTGCGCGGCCATCACGACGAGGTCGATCTCGTGCGCCCGGAGGTGCTCGAGGATGCCCTCGACGGGGCTCGCGTCCATGTCGAGATGAAGCTCGACGTCACCGAGCTCGTGGAGCTCTGCGAGCTTGGCGAGGCGCGCCCGCGCCTGGCTCGCGACGTCGAGGTGCCGCACCTCGCCGCGAGGGATCAGCCGCTCCTGCACCGCCGGCCCCGGCTCGTACACGTGCAGGAGCGAGAGCTCCGCGTCGTAGCGCCGCGCCAGGTCCTTCGCGACGCGGATCGCGGCGTCCGCCGCCTCCGAGAAGTCGGTGGTCGCCAGCACCTTCGAGAGCAACATGCGCCGAGCGTAGACGAAACGCGCGGCGACAAAAGGCGAGGGGCTGAGCAGCCCGTGCAGCGCTCGGGGGAGGCGCCAGCCGGGGTGGGCGAGACCACCAGCGTCGAGCGAAGAGCGCCGCCTGAGACCTCGACCTCGTAGGTGCCCGGCTCGAGGCGTTCCGCGCAGGCGTCGCAGGCCGCACTCTCCACGCACACCGAGGTCTCGAGGAGTCATGCGCGAGGGAGCAGCGGGGATCGTGCCGGTGGGGCGCCTCAGCGCCCGGAGCGGAGCTTCCGGTCGACCTTGTTGAAGCGCTGGAGCAGGAACTCGTTGTCCGGCTCGGCCGCGAGGGCCTGCTTGAGCAGGCGCCAGCAGGCACGCCAGTCGCCCTTGTTCGCCGCCTCGACCCCCTGCTTGAAGTAGGCGAGGGCCTGCGGGGACTGGATGGGCTGGGCCTTCTTCTTGGGGATCGGCACGGACGGCTCGCCGCGGAAGGCGCGGTCCTGCTCGTCCGCCGTCAGGCGAATGCGGCCCTCGGCGAGCGCAGCGTCGTAGCGCTTCCGGGCCTCGGGCTCCGTGAGCACCTGGTAGGCCTCGCTGCCGCGACGGTAGATGGACGCGGCCTTGGCCACCTTCTCCGGGCTCCCGGCGTGCCGGTCCGGGTGGTACTTCTTCGCGAAGCGCTTGAAGGCGCGCTTGATGTCCGCCAGCGAAGCGCCGTCCTCGACGCCGAGCAGCGTGTAGTAATCGAGCTCGTCCAGCTGGCTCACGGAGAAGGCTCCATCGCGGCGTCACTCACCGACGAGGCGTTGCTGCCGGGCGCGCATCGCCTCGATGGCAGCATCGTCGGCCCCGCCGAGGAGCTGAACCCGGATCTGCTGCGCCCGGCCGGTCCCGACGTCCACGGCCTTCACCTCGAGGGTGCCGCTCGCGTCCATGATGAAGGTGACGTCGATCTTCACGGCGCCGCGGACGGCGGCGCGGAGGTCGCGCAGCTCGATCTCGCCGAGCGGCTGGTTGTCGTCGAAGAGCATCCCCTCGCCCTGGCAGATGCGCACGGCGACGGACTCCTGGTCGTCCGCGGCCGTCGTGAAGATGCGCGATTGCTCGACGGGGACGGGCACGTTGCGGCGGATGAGGTGCTGGCAATAGCCGCCGGCCGTCTCGATCCCCAGCGCGTGGGGCGTGACGTCCATGAGCAGCGGCATCTCCGTCGTCCGCATCATCACGGCCGCGGGCGGCGGCGTGGGCGGCGTGGCCATGGGCGGCTCGGTCAGCAGGCCCGCCAGGACCGGCGGGAGGTCCGCCCCATCACCCGCGTCGTCGCCGTAGTCGATATCGAGCTCCGGCATGTCGTCGTCCTGCGACCACGCGCCGGTCAGGGGCTCGGCCTCGAAGGCGTCGGCGGGCAACGAGGGGAGCTCGCTCGGCATCGCCTCCACGTCCTCGGGAGGCAGCGTAGCGATGTTCGGCCCGGGCAGCGGCGGCGGCGCGGCGGGCGGGAGCGGCGGGGGCGGCCCCTTCGCCTTCGCCGGCGGTAGCGCGGCCGGCTCCATCGAGGGCTCGCTGGGCTCCGCGCGCGGGTCCCGGCGCCTCGGCGCGCGGGCCTCGACGATGCCCCCCGGCGCCGCCGCGCGATGGTCGACGACACCCGGCATGCCCGTAAGCGATTGCGGCCCCGCCGCGCTCGGCGGCGCGGCCCGCTTGCGCGGCGGCTGGACGAGGGCACCCGGCGGCAGCTCCACCTGCGCGGTGGGCGCGAAGGCAGGCTGCTTCGGGAGCTGCTCCTTGCGCTTCTCGCGGTCCTTCTTGAGGCGCTGGAGCTCCTCCATGCTGACCTTGCGCAGCGCGACCTTGCCGAGGGAGCTCTTCTTCTCCTGGCGGACCTTCCGCCCGCGGAGGGCGAAGCCGTGGATCGCCGCGCCCTGGCCGACGACGAGGTCCGGATCGATGTCCGTGCGCGGCGGCTGACCGAAGTACTGGCCGACCATCTCGCGCACGAGGGGCACGCGCGTCGAGCCGCCGACGAGCACGACGCCGTCGACGTCCCGCGCCTTCAGCCCGGCCTCGTCCATCGCGCGATTGCAGACGTCGAAGCTCGTCGCGAGGAGCGGGCGGATACGGTCCTCGTAGGTCCTCCGGTCGACGCGGAACTCGAGGTCGAGGGCGCGCCCGCCCCGGCCGTAGGCGAGCTCCTCGATGATGGCCTCGACGGCGTCGTTGTCCGAGAGCTGGCACTTGGCCCACTCCGCCGCCGCGCGCAGCCGCTCGTAGGCCTGCTGGTCGCCGCGCGGGTCGAAGCGGTGCTGGGCGAGGCACGCCTCGCACATCATCTCGGTCATCGCGAGGTCGAGGTCGTCACCCCCGAGGAAGCTGTCGCCGGCCGTCCCGATGACCTCGAAGACATCGCCCTCGAGCTCGAGGAGCGTGAGGTCGAAGGTGCCGCCGCCGAGGTCGTAGACGGCCACGCGCTCCGCGCGCTCCGCCCCGAGCCCGTAGGCCAGCGCCGCCGCCGTCGGCTCGTTGATGATGCGGAGCACCTCGAGGCCGGCCACGCGGGCGGCGGCCTTCGTGGCGCTTCGCTGGAGCTCGTTGAAGTTCGCCGGGACGGTGATCACGGCCCGCGCGACGGGGTGGCCGAGGCGCTCCTCGGCGACGCGCCGCACCTCCCGGAGCACGAAGGCGCTGATTTCCGTCAGCGTGTAGGTCTCGCCGCGAATGTCGACGACGACGCCGCCGTTCGGGCTGTTCACGAGCTCGAAGGCGAAACGCTCCTTCGCCCGCGCCACCTCCTCGGAGCTGTAGGGGCGACCGATGAGGCGCTTCACCGAGTAGACGGTGTTCTTCGCGTCGATGAGGCGGCGCTCGCGGGCCTCGTCGCCGACCAGGATGGTCCCGTCGGGCTTGAAGCTCACGACCGAGGGGATCAGGCGATGCCCGAGCGGCGTCGTGATGACGCGGACCTCGACGCCATTCGCCACGGCGACGACCGAGTTGGTCGTCCCGAGGTCGATGCCGAGGACGGTATCCTCAGGGTTCACCGCGGCCGATGCTAGGAGGCCTGCCGGCGCGCAGCAACGTTCCCGTCACGGGGAGGAGGGAACGGGCCGCGCGCGGCGAACCCGACACGTGTCACACCCTCCGGCTACCAAGAGTGGCGCAACGCGCTGGGATACTGATCAAAATACCAGTAATAAACGCCTGAAACTGGACGGCTGATCAGGTAACGGTGAGAGTCGGAGCATGAACCACATTGGCACCCACCGTCCCGACCGCGCGCGCCTCCTCCTCGGCATCCTCGACGCGCTCCTTCATCTCGCGGAGAAGCCCCGTTCGGTCGCCGAGCTGGCGCTGGGCCAGGGCGTCTCGGTCGTCGCGGCCGGGGATGCGCTCGTGAGCCTCGAGCGGCGCGGCCTGGTCGACGCGGAGCGCCTCCGCCTGACCATGCACGGTCTGGCGGCCGCGTCCGCCCTCCGCGCGGCCAGCGTGGGCGAGCGCGAGCGCATCGGCCTCCAGCTCGCCGCCTGAGCTTCCCGGCGCCGCTCGAACGCTGGCGCGGGTCGGGGTGCCCGGCGCCGCTCGAACGCTGGCGCGCGTCGGGGTGCCCGCGCCGCTCGAGCGCTGGCGTGGCCTGCGCCGTTCGAGCGCTGGCCGAGAGGGCACGGCGGCGCTAACTCCGGGCGGATGCCTCGCACCATCCATTTCGTGTCCCTCGGCTGCGCGAAGAACCGCGTGGACACCGAGGTGATGCTCGGGGTCGCCGGGGTCACGGACCACGCGCCCGTGGACGACCCGGCGGACGCCGACGTCATCGTCGTCAACACCTGCGGCTTCATCGGGCCGGCCAAGGAGGAATCGGTCGACACGATCCTCGAGATGGCCGAGCACAAGGAGGCCGGCCGCTGCGAGACCCTCGTCGTCGCCGGCTGCCTCTCCCAGCGCTACCCCGACCAGCTCGCGACGGAGATGCCGGAGGTCGACCACTTCCTCGGCTCGAGCGACATGCTCAAGCTCGGCCCCGTGCTCCGCCGCGAGGCGAAGGAGCGCATGCTCGTCGGCAACCCCGCCGAGTACACGATGCGCGCGACGGACCCGCGGACGCTCACCGAGCGCGGCCACAGCGCCTACGTGAAGATCGCCGAAGGCTGCAATCGGCGCTGCAGCTTCTGCGCGATCCCGAGCTTCCGCGGGGACCTCCGCTCGCGCTCCCTCGAGGACCTGGTCGAGGAGGCGAAGCGCCTCGCCGAGGCTGGCGTCGTCGAGCTGAACCTGGTCAGCCAGGACACGGTGGCGTGGGGCCGGGACGACAAGGACTCGGGCTCGCGCCTCGCGGACCTCGCGGCGGCGCTCGGCGACGTGGACGGCATCTCGTGGGTGCGGATCCACTATCTCTACCCGGAGAAGCTCACGACTGCGCTCCTCGACGTGATGGCGGATCACCCGGCGGTGCTC
Source organism: Myxococcota bacterium (assembly GCA_038750805.1). Classification (GTDB taxonomy): domain Bacteria; phylum Myxococcota_A; class Polyangia; order Polyangiales; family Houyiibacteriaceae; genus CALCTH01. The sequence continues at coordinate 1,498 of JBCDGX010000117.1, read as the reverse complement.
CCCTATGTCGACATGCCGCTCCAGCACGCGGCGACGAACGTGCTCAAGCGCATGCGCCGGGGGCACGGCGAAGACCGGCTCCGCGGGCTCGTCGAGCGGCTCCGCGGGCGGCTGCGGGACATGGTGTTCCGGACGACCTTCCTCGTCGGGCACCCCGGCGAGACCGATGCGGACTTCGAAGCGCTTCTCGAGTTCGTGCGCTGGGCCGAGCTCGACCACGTAGGCGTGTTCGTCTTCAGCCCCGAGGACGCGACGCCGGCCGCGGCCATGGAGGGCGCGGTCGAGGAGAAGGTCGCCCGCCGCCGCCGCCGTGCGCTCATGCGCGTGCAGCGGCCCATCAGCCGCGAGCGCCTGAAGGCCCGCATCGGCACCGAGATCGACGTGCTCGTGGACGGCGTGAGCGAGGAGCACGAGTACCTCCTCGCCGGTCGCTGGTGGGGCCAGGCGCCGGAGGTCGACGGCAAGGTGCTCCTCGCAAACGGCGACGCCCAGCCCGGCGAGCTGCGTCGGGCCCTCGTTACGAACGCCGCGGACTACGACCTGGTGGCCGACCTCTACACGCCCGAAGGCGCCTGGGCGCCCCCGCCCGGCACGCGGCGGCCGCGGAAGCGGAAGATCAAGCTCCGCACGCTGCAGCGCTGAGCTCAGTCGTAGCGCGGACCGAGCTGGTACCCGAACCAGAGCTCGGCGAAGTGCGCGACGCCATCGCTCACGTAGAAGTCGTCGTCCGGCAGGAAGAGCGCGTAGCTCGCCCAGGCGAAGAGCCCACCGGCGACGCGCCAGCGCAGCGAGGCATCGATCTCCGCGCCCGTGTAGCCGGTGGTGCCCGCGCTCGTCGCCGTGGGCTCCGGGCGGAAGAAGGCGTGCACGTCGACGAGGAGATGGAAGTGGTCCGCGAAGCGGAGCTTCCCGTGCGCCACGACCGACGCGACGTTCGAGCGCGCGCCGATAATGTCGGCCACGCCGAGGAACTTGTGCGCCGTTGGGAAGAGCTGGTTCCAGGCCCGCTGGTCGGCGTCGGTAGGGTCGTCGTCGCCGCTCGCGAGGAGGCCCTCCACGCTGAGCCGAAGGGCGCCGGCGAGCGTTCGGAAAGTGCCGCAACGCAATGGTTCGTCGTCTCGGATATCGGTCTGACGTCGGTCACCGGCAGCGACGGCATTCATACCTTCGCGCGATCCCTCGCGACCGCGAAACCTATCAATGGTGCGCGTCTGCGTTTGCTCGCGCGGAACAACGAAGTTCTCGGCACAGCCGTTGCAAATGACGAAGGCTACGCACGGTTCGCAGCGCCACTCACGCGTGGCGAAGGTGCGCTTCAACCAGCCGTCATCGTCGCTGAACATGCAGACGGCGGCTATGCATTTCTCAAACTGGATCAGGCCGCGTTCGATCTCACAGATCGCGGCGTGAAAGGTCGCGTCGCGCCTGGGCCGATCGACGGCTTCTTGTACACCGACCGGGGCGTCTATCGTGCGGGCGAAAGTGTTCATTTGACAGG
>JBCDGX010000116.1:0-11429 GCA_038750805.1 Myxococcota bacterium | reverse complement strand
TCCTCGAAGAGGGTCGGCCCTTCGGTCCGCTCCCCGGTCCAGCTCAGCACATACCGCTCCGTGGCCGAGCTGGTCGGCGTGTTCCAGAAGCGAATGGCGTCCGGGCGGGCAATCCAGTGCGCGACCCGCGTATAGGGAAGGTCCACGTCACGGTGCTCCGCCTCCGGCACACCGAACGCGTCGAGGACGATCAAATCCGTCCGGCGACCCACGGGGCTGACGCCGCTCATTGCGGCAAAGGAGCGGATGGCGACACGGTCCCCGTAGCTCGAGACGTTGCCCCCTTGCGCGTAGGGTGCGGGCACATCGAGCTCTCGGACGTCGGTACCATCGAAGTTCCCGGAGGTGATGCGGATGCGGCTGTCCTCCGAGAAGCCGGTCCCCGCCCGCTCCCAGGTCACGGCGAGCATCCGGCGGCCGGTGAAGACCACGGCGGGGAACGTGAAGTTCGCGCCCTCGCGCCGCGGGTCGAGCCAGTCGTCTTCCAATGCGATCGTTCCCGAGGCACCGATTCTCAGGAAGCGGGTCACGTCGCTCCCTCCTACGCGCTCGACGACATGGATGAGCGTCTCGCCTCCAAACGTCCCACGCGGGATCGTCCCCATGGATTTGAGGGTGATCCCTGGGAGTACTGGCGTCGGCGGGCCGAGGGGTCGCAGATCGGGCCCGAGGCGCCGGGACAAGACGTTGGGGTCAGAGTCGCCGAGGGACGAGTGAGCCCACAACGCCAGGTAGCCTTCCTCCGTAGGAGCCAATGAGAGGTCGCGCGTCCAGCGGCACGTAGGGCAGCTCCCGCCGCCGACCCCGTCGCGAATCTCCACGGCGTCTCCCAACGGGCCCAGCGCGAGCCCTTCATCGACGGATCCGTCGCAGTCTTCGTCGGCGGCTCCGCATGCCTCGGTTGCCGGCAGACCCGGGACGCACTCCGCGCCGCAGGGCGCCTCGCGCACACAGGCTCCCACACCGCATCGATGCGGCGGCGCCCCTTCGTCGATCGCGCCGTCGGCGTCGTTGTCGAAGCCGTCACAGAGCTCCGCCGAGGCGAGGTCCGCGCCAAGGTCGACCTCTTCGTCCGTGACCACGCCCGCGTCCGTGGCGCCGGCGTCCGGCACGCGCGGGTCCACCAGGGTCGTCCGAGAACCGCAGGCGATTAGGCAGATGCCGAGCGCGATGACCGTAGGTCGCAACGCGGCGGCCGCCTCAGCCGTCACGGGAGCGCGGTGGTTCGCACTCGACGACGGACCCGTCGTCGTGCGTCGAGCGCGTCGCGCAAACCCGCGAAGATCAAAGACGGAGCCGTGGGCCTTCGCCTGAGAGCGTCGACCGTGAAGCGGGACTCGCACTGTCACGTCGCGCTACAGGATGGCACATCACCCCACGCTCGAGGCGATGGGGCAAGATCGATCGGCAACCAAATAACGGGAATAACCGAGACGGGTCGGACGGACGGCACGGGGACAGGATTCAGTCGCGCCGTCTCAGTCCGCGTCGCTCTCGAGCTCGCGTTCGAGCGCGTCCAGGTCGAAGGCCCCGTCGCTCGCTGCCCCCTCGCTCGCTGCGTCCTCGCTGCCCCCAAGCTCCCGCTCGAGCGCGTCCAGGTCGAGGGGCTCGTCCGCGTCCTCGCCCGGGCCCTCGCCGGCGAGCTCTGCCTCGAGGGCGTCCAGGTCGAGCGCACCCTCGCCGTCGCCCGTCAGCTCCGCCTCGAGCGCGTCCAGGTCGAGCGCGCCCTCCCCGTCGCCCGTCAGCTCCGCCTCGAGGGCGTCGAGATCGCCCCCGAGGCCCTCGCCGTCCTCCAGGAGGTCCTCGAGGTCGTCGAGGCCGCCGCCTGGCTCCGCGGGCTCGCCCGGATCGTCCGCCGGCTCCTCGAGGGGCTCCTCCTGGCCGACGACCAGGTCGACGAGCGAGGTCGAGAGGCTCGGGACGTAGGTCACGACCACCAGGGCGATGACCAACAGACCGATGTAGGGCAGCACCGCGCGGTAGAGCGTCGTGACCGGTTTGCCGAAGCGGAAGCTCGCGATGAAGAGGTTCAGGCCGACCGGCGGCGTCATGTAGCCGATCTCGAGGTTCAGCAAAAACACGATGCCGAGGTGGTAGTCGTCGATGCCGAAGCTCCGCGCGATGGGCAGGATCAGCGGCACCACCACCACGATCGCGCTGAACACGTCCATCAGCATGCCGACCAGCAGCAAGAAGACGTTCAGCACGAGCAGGAACTCGAAGGGCGAGTCGATGGACTCGCTCATGAACTCCAGGATCTTCATCGGGAGCTGGTCCTGGATGAGGAAGCCCGTGAAGCCGATGGCCGTCGCGAGGATCGCGAGGATTGCGCCCACCAGCGTCATCGACTCGCTCACGATGCGCGGCAGGTCCCGCCGGAAGCTCACGTCCCGGTAGACGAAGACCTCGATGATCAGCACGTAGAGCGCCGTGAAGGCCGCCGCCTCGTGGATGCGGAGCTTGCCCGTCATCAGGAGCGCGATGAGCGCCACCGGGAGGAGCAGCTCCCAGATCGTCTCCCGGAAGGCCGCCCCGGCCTCCTTCCACGCGAACTTCTGCGTCGTGAGCTCCGGGGAGCGGAAGCCGACGAAGACGGAAAAGATCACCAGCGCGAGCACCGACACGAAGCCGGGGATGACCCCCGCCACGAAGAGCGCCTCGACCTGGATGCCCGCCACGACGGCGAAGAGGAGGATCGGCAGCGAGGGCGGGAAGAGCAGCCCGAGCGAGCCGCTCGAGGTCACGAGGCCCAGGCTGAAGCGCTCCGGGTAGCCGTCCGCGAGGAGCGCCGGGTAGAGGAGCCCGCCGATGGCGACGATGGTGATGCCGCTCCCGCCCGTGAAGGTCGTGAAGAAGGCGCTCGCCAGGAGGCACACGATGGCGAGGCCGCCCGGCAGCCACCCGAAGAAGGCCCGGCTCACGCGTACGAGGCGCTGCGGCGTCCCGCTCTCGGCCATGAGGTAGCCGGCGAAGGTGAAGAGCGGGATGGTCACCAGCACCGGCGACTCGGCGAACTTCTCGCTGAAGATGTCCGCCGCCGCGCCGGTGATCGACGTGTCCTCGAGGCGCGCGAAGAGCAGCATCGCCGCCGCCGCGAAGATCGCGAGGAGCGGTACGCCGAGGAGCGCCAGGGCGAGGAGCCCGAGAACGAGGAGCGCGTCCATCAGCCCTCGCCCTCGGAGAGCGCGCCCGGGGGCTCGGCGCCGCCCTCGAGCTCATCGTCGGGGATGCCGCCGCTCGGGATCCGCGCGAAGGCGCCGATGCCGTAGGCCACGAAGCGCACGCCGATGATCATGAAGAGCGCCGGCACGAGCAGGTCCATGGCCCGCTCCGGCGTGTTCACGGTCATGCCGAGGCCCTCGAGGAGGCTCCGGAGCGCGCAGAAGAGGTCCGGTCGGGTGTAGCCGGCGTCGGCGATGGCCTCGGCGGTGCCGAGGCAGATGTGCACGGTCTCGAAGTCGGCGCCGAAGACGCCGTAGTCGGCGGGGATGCGCACGGACTTCGCCAAGAGCGCGCTGAGCACGACGCGGGCGAAGAAGAGGCAGGTCACGCCGGCGAAGAGGCTCGAGACGCCGCGCATGAAGGCGCGCTGCTTCGGCGCCGCGATGCGGGCGAGCACGTCGATGCCGATGTGCTTGCCGTGGTAGGTCGCGAGGCTCGCGCCGAACATCGCCACCCAGAGCGTGGCCTTCTCGAGGAAGGCGTCGCCCCAGGAGAGGCTCTGGAGCGCGTCGCTCGCCCAGAGCACGCCCACCTCCTTGAGGTTCCAGAGCGCGGCCTGCACCGACGCCACGAGGACGAGGGAGAGCAGGACCAGCGTCGCGAGGGCGGCCTCGCCGCGGGCGAGGTTCCGGTCGAAGGCGCGGAGGGAGCTCAAGGGGTCGTTCCGGAAACGGTCGGGCAGCACCCGAAAGAAGCGGGCCGAGGTGTACCCCCGACCCGCCCCCCTTGTCGATCACACGGGCGTCGATGCCGCGCGCCCGGCGGCTCGCTCAGGGATCGCCGGCGGCGCTGATCACGCGGTTCAGGAGCGCGCGCGGGTAGAGGCGCCCGGCGAGGCGGTTCCGCGTCTCTTCCTGGACCCGGCTCCACTCCGCGTCGTGCGCGGAGATGTCCACGGCCTCGAGGCGGCGCTGGAGCACGGCCTCGGAGCGCTCGTCCTCGCGGCGGATGGCGCGCTGGAGCAGCCGGTGCGCGCGCTGGCTCGTCTCCATGAGCGCGGTCTGCTGGTCCGCGGGGAGCGCCTCGAACTTCTCCTTCTTCAGGATCGTCGCGCCGATGAGCACGCCGCTGTGCTGCTGCGTGTAGTAGCGGAGCCGCGTGTACCACTGGAGCGAGACGGCGGCGATGGCCGAGGCCGGCACCGTGTCGATGCGCCGCGTCTGGAGCGCCGGGTAGACCTCCGGGATGCCGAGGCGCTGCGGCGTCGCGCCGACCACGTCGAGCATCTCCGCGAAGACCGCGTCCGTGCGCGGCACCCAGGGGCGCCGCTGGCGCAGGTCCTCGGGGCGCTCGATGCGCTCCGTGGAGAAGAGCCGCGACTTGCCGACGTCGCCCCACCCGAGGAGCTTGTAGCCGCTGCTCTCGAACTGGCCCTCGAACTGCGAGGCGAGGCGCCGGCGGGCCCGGTCGATCTGGCCGTAGCTCTCGATGATGCCGGGGACGCTGAGCACGAGCACGGGCCGGACGATCTGCCCGAGGCCCGTGCTGGTCACGGCCGCGCCGTCGAGCTGGCCAGCGCGCATCTTGTCGATGTAATCGGGCTCCTGGCCCTGGGCGCCGCCGGCGTAGAAGCGCAGGCCGAGCTGGCCGCCGGTGCGCTGACGGAGCTCCTGGTCCCAGGCGCGGAAGACGCGCATCCAGGGGGAGCCCTCCGGGGCCACGGTCGCGATGCGGAGCTCCGTCGCCCCCTGGGCGCCGGCCGCTCGAGGGGCGGTGGCGCTGGGCGCGAGGAACGCCAGGAGCCCGAGGGCCAGCCAGCTCAACTTGAGTCGCTTCATCGATTCACCTTGGTGTGCCGCATGCGGACGGCGGCGCGGGGCGCGTTATTCACTCGCTTCACTCGAGGAAGAGGTCGTCGACCTGCGTGAGGTAGCGCCGCGCCCGCCGCTTCGCGAGCATGTTCGTGAGCCGCGCCTCGGGGAGCACGTCGCCGGCCTCGAGGATCTCCCGGAGCACGCTCACGTAGAGGTCCCGGTCGTTCCGCTTCGTGGCGTAGTGGCGGGCGAAGTTCACGAGCGTGAGCAGGTTCTTGCGCTCCGTGACCTCGAGGGCCCGGCCCCAGGCCACCTCGGCGGCGTCGAGGTCCGCGCCGGGCGCGTTCGTGGCGACCACCGCGAGGAAGGTCAGGCCCGAGCCGTGCTGATGCGCCGGGTCGAGCTCGACGGAGCGCTTCACGAGGGCCTCGGCGAAGGGCAGGTCCGCCACGGCGACCATGTCGTCCTTGCTGGCGTTGATGTAGGAGCCCCAGCTGTAGCCGGCCCAGAGCAGGAGGTCCGCGTGCTCGCGCTCGTCGAAGGTGCTCGCGAGCCAGGCCGTGAAGGTCTCGAGGCCGCCGTCGTAGGCGGCCTGGTATCCATCGTGCTCGAACTTGATTCGGTGAATTCAGAGGTCGAGGGCCCGCCGGTACATGTAGCGGGCGCGACGGCCGAGGGCGTCCGCGCGCTCGTAATCGTTCGCGGCCTGGGCCTCCTCGAGCTCGTCCTCGATCCAGCCGAAGGCGTAGGCGTCGTAGAGACGCACCGCGTTCATGATGATGATGGTGTTCTCCGGGATGATCCGGAGAAGCCCCTCCATCTGCATGATGTTCGCGGGCACCGCCTCGCCGGCGAGCTCGACGTCCCAATGCTGCTCGAAGGCCGGCGACGCGCGCGCGAAGAGCTTCGACGTCGAGTTCGCCGTCAGCTTCGTGAGGTCACAGCCGAGAAGCACGGGCGCCGCGAGCACGAGAGCGAGACAGAGCGCGCCAGCGCCCTTGAGCCGATACCCCATGGTCGGCGTGAGTACCCGTGCGACCGAAGGCGGGTCAAGGCAGCGCGCGGAGGCGCACGAGGAAGCCGTCGAGGTCCTCGGCGGCCCGAAGGGCGGGCTCCGCGGCGCGGAGGGGATCGTCCGGCGACGGAACGAGCGTGAGGCCCGCGCCGCCGGGGAGCACCGTCGCGCGCCCGCCCGCGCCCCGGATCTCGAGGACGCCCTGGCTCATGCCCACGGGTCGGAAGCGCTCGACGCCGTCGTCCTGCCAGGCGCGGGCGAAGACCACATAGCGCCGGCCCTCGCGCAGGACTGGCTCGCCGGCCGTGACCATGCCGACGCCGTCCTGCTGGCCGCCGAAGACCGTCAGCACGAAGGCGTCCGGGGCACCGACGATGGCCTCCTCGACCTCGAGCGGAACGTCCGTGATCCGCCGCCCGCGGGCGTCCTGGCGCACCGTGGGCGTTCCCGCGCGCACGAGGGCCACCCGGGCCGCGCTCTCCTTGAGGCGCGCGAGATCGTAGGCCTCGACGATCGTCGCCCGGGCCCTCGGCACCAGCAGGAGGACGAGGGCGAGAGCCGTGGCCGCGCGAAGCACACCGAAGCGTGCCCCCCGACGCGCGAGGCGTCGAGGGGTCCGCCGGGCGTCCTCCGGCCTCACTCGTCCGAGCGAGCGCGGATGACGAACTGCACGCGGCGGTTCCGCGCCCGGTTCGCCGGGGTGATGTTCGGCACGAGCGGCCGGTCCGGACCGTAGCCCTTGGCCTCGAGGCGGTTGGCGGCGACGCCGTGGGCGACGAGCCAGTCGAGCACGGCCTGCGCGCGGTTCTGCGAGAGGCGACGGTTGACCGAGTTGTTGCCGCGGTCGTCCGTGTGGCCCTGGATCTCCACCCGCGTGATCTGCGGGTTCCGGAGGAGCACGTCGGCGATCTCGTTCATCAGCGGGAGGCTGCTGTCGAGGATTTCCGCGCTCGCCGTGGCGAAGTTGATGCGTCGGCGGATGCGGATCTGCGTGCGCTGCACGTTCACGAGGGCCCGCGCGGGCCGCGGGATGAGCACGAGGTTCGGGTTCGTCTCGCCGTCCGGCGCCACCGTGAAGTTGTCGAGCTTGATGAGGTAGCCCTCGGCCTCGACGCGCGCCGTGTAGGTGCCCGGCGGGACGTCCTCGAGGCGGAAGAGGCCCTGCGCGTCGGAGGTGACGGTGCGCGAGGCCGGGCCCGTGAGCTGGACGCTCGCGCCGCCCACGGCGTCCCCGTCGGCGCTGCTGACGAGGCCGGCGATGACCGCGCGGGTCGGCGCGGCGGCGAGCACGCAATCGAGGGCCACGGTGACCTCGCGGTCCTCGAGGGTCTCGGCGGGCGCCTCGGGCGCGGCAGCGGCCGGCGCACCGAACTCGTCCCCCGCGTCCTCGGCGAAGGGATCCTCCTCGCCACCGGCCGCCGGCGCCGCCGGCGCCTCCGGGGTCTCCGGCGCGTCGGGGATGGTGACCGTGCACGTCGCGGGCTCGTGCTCCGGGTGGCTCACCTCCACGGTGACCTCGCCCGGCTCCATCAGGAAGCTCGTGTAGCGCCCGTCGTCACCGCTGAGGATCGCGCCCACGTCGCGGCCTGGGAAGCGGATGGTGGCGCCGGCGATGGGCGCCTCGCTGCCCTCGGTCTTCACCGTGCCCGAGACGCGGCCGCGCATGGGCGGCAGGACCGGCACCTCGACGCGGCGCTCTACCTCGCGCACTTCGGCCTCGCCGCGCGCGTTGGTGTCGTAGGCGTAGCTGATGGCGAAGTAGATGTTGTAGGGGTTGTTCAGCGGAAGCTCGCGCACGAGGTTCGAACGGCTCGTGCCCGTGAGGCCGATGTCGGCGGCGAAGGCGAAGCTCAGGCCGCTGAGCGGCGTGAGGAAGCGGAAGCCGAGCGTGAGGTCCATCGGATAGACCGCGGGGCTCTCGTCGTTGAGGCAGCTGTCCTCGCCGTCCGCGCGCCCGGTCGGGTCGTCGATGGGCATGCCGCCGGGCCCGATGGTGAGCGTCGTGCTCAGGCAGGTGTAGTCCTGCCGGTTGACCGGGATGCCCCAGCTCCACTCGAGGAGCGGGTGGAGGCGCCAGTCCTTGTTCTCGCCGAAGGCGAGGGGAATCTCGATGCCGAAGGAGAGCGTCGCCATGTCGACGCGGCTGATCGTGAGCGAGTAGCGCTCCACCGGCGTGATGAGGTGCCGGTCCTCGAGGAGCATCGAAGGCTCGCCCGTCGACGGGTCCCGCGCCGGGTCCTCGAGCTCCGCGAACCGCGCGTCCTCCGTGCCCTCGATGAGCCGCGACGAGTTGTCGAAGAGGTACTGGAAGTTGAAGCGGAAGATGAAGGGGATCGGCTTCGAGCGGCCCCGAAGGTCCGCCGTGAGGGCGGCCCGGAGCGCGGCGCTGACGTTGTCGAGGCCGATGCTTCCCACCTGGTTGAGGAAGATCATCTCGAGGTCCGCGCCGAGGCCGAGCACCGGCGTGACCGGGTAGAAGCCCTTCAGGCCGATGCGCGAGTCGCCGAGCACCTGGAAGAGCTGCGGGTCGCTCGTCGTGTTCCGGTTCGCGTAGCTCTGGATGGACGCAAAGACCTCCAGGTAGTCCCAGACCGTCCAGCTCAGGGAGAAGCTGCCCCCCGTGTGCTCGGTCACATCGCCAGGCGCGAGGAACTCGTCGGTGCGGAAGTACTCGAAGCCGAGCTGGAGCCGAAAGCTCCCCACGGGGCCCGAGCTCGCGTCCACGACGCGCCAGCCACCGGTCGACCCGAGGTAGGTGTTGTGGGCGAGGAAGAGCCGGTTCCGGCGTGCCTCGTCCTCTTCGCCGGCGACGAGGGTGCGCTCCCCGGCCGCGTCGTCCTCCGCGAAGGGGTCCTCGTCGTCGTCGGCCTCGCTGGCCTCCGCGAAGGGATCCTCCTCGCTCTCCTCGGGCGCGTCGGCGCCCTCCGCGAAGGGATCCTCCGCGTCCTCGGCGAAGGGATCGTCGCCGTCCTCGGCGAAGGGATCCTCCTCGGCCGGGGCCGGAGCGGGCGCGGGCGCCGGCTCCGGTGCGGGCTCCGGCTCGGCGAACTCGTCCTCGAAGTCGTCGTCGAACTGCGCCGCCGTGGGGACGGGGGCGAGAGCGGACAGAAGAATGGCGGCCCCCAGGCCGAAGCGAACAACCCCACGCATGTGTGACTAAGCTCCTCGAGTCGCCCGGTCGGTCCGCCGGGGTCCGCTGTCCATACCGGATCGATCTCCGGAGGTCCACGGAAGCGCGTGCGCCCCTCGTGGGTGGGTGAGCGCTTCCACGCCCGTCACCGACCCGGTGAACGTAGGCTTCGCCCCGCGCAGGTGCTCCACCACGGAGTCCCGCTTCATCGACGATCGCAGCCTCACCGCCGATCCAGTGGACGCGCGGGCGCCCCGCGGCTCAGCGAGCGGCGACGCGAAGCACGACGCGGCCGTCAGGGGGCACGACGACGCTCGAAGGCGGCGGGGCCTCCCCCTCGCGGGGCTCGAGGCGCGCCGTGTATCGGCCACCGGGGACGCCTTCGATGCGGCAGGCCCCGTTCGTGGTCTCGCAGGAGTAGCTGGTGCCCTCTCCGCGCGGCGCGAGCGTCACCTTCCCGTCCACGGGCTGACCGTCGGGGCCACGGACCTCGACGATCACCAGCGCGTCGGCGTACGCGACGGCGAGGGGAAGGAGGGCGAAGAGCGATGCGAGGGCGAGGTGTCGCATGAGGGTCCGTGCGCAGCGGACGCGGCCGAGGCCGCGGGCATTCATCTCGGCGCCCGATGCGGCGCCTTCCTGGGGCCAAGAGGTCAATCCCAATCCTCGAGGTCCACCTCGTCGACGGCGCCCACGGCCTCCGCGGGGGCGTCCGGGGTGGCGGCGCCGTCCGGCTCGGGCGGCTGGGTGATCGGGGCCTCCTCGGCCGGAGGCTCCTCCGCGACGGGCTCCCCGGTGGGCCGGAGCGTGCTGGGCTCTCCCGTCGGCGCGAGGCCGTCGAGGAGCGAGGGCGTCGGCACGTCCTCGCCGGGGCGGGGGGCCGGGGTGATCGCCTCGCCGGGCCCGAGCTCCGGCCGCGGCGGCGCGTCCGGGATGGGGAGCGGACCCTGGGGATGGGCGAAGGCCCCCGTCGACGGCCCCGGGGGGCGCACGGGCTCGGGCGCAGGACGCCACGCAGGTGGATGCATGGGCCGGCCCAGCACGCCGTCGCTGAGCCACTCGGGGCTCGGCTCCTCCTCCTGGGCCGGGGCGGCCTCGAGGTCCACGCGCGGGGCGTCCTCGAGGGGCTCGAGCTCCACGCTCTCGCGCGCCATCTCGGCGTCGGCGGCGAGCTCCTCGGGGGGAAGGCTCTCGGCAGGCGGGAGGCTCTCGGCAGGCGGGACGCTCTCGGCGACCTCCACCTCCGCCGCCAGCGAGCTCTCTCCCGCGTCCTCGGCCTCGAGCCCGTAGCTCGACTGGCGGGCGAGGACGATGCGCTCGTAGACGACCTCGGACCGGCCATCGAGCTCGAGCGAGTCGAACACGATGTCCCAGCGCGTCTCCGGGGCGCGCTCCTCGCCCCCGTCGACGGCGGCCGCCACGCGACCCGTGCCCTCGAGGGCCGCGGTGCCGTCGAGGAGCAGCACGGCGAAGCCCACCGTCTCTCCTTCGGGGTAGGACGTCGGGCCGTAGAGAATGATCCGGCCGTGGTCCACGCGGTCGACGAGGCCCTCCGAGAGCTCGGAGATGTCGCCGAAATGGGTGGGCACGGTGAGGGGCTCGCTCATTCTTCGTCGTCCGCTTCGTCGTGGGGCACGGTCGCGACGCCGGCACCCCGAGAGAGGAGGCGCTCGACGCGCGCTTCGGCGTCGTCGAGCTGACGGGCCCCTTCGCGCGCCAGCCGGACGCCCTCCTCGAAGATGGTCAGGGAGCGCTCCAGGGTGAGGTCGCCGCCTTCCAGCTGAGCGACGACGTCTTCGAGGCGCTCGACGACCGCCTCGAAGGACTCCGCGTCTCGGGACTCGTCTGCGCCCTCGACCCCGCGCTCGTGGGCGGGAGCCGCCGTGATCTCCTGGTCGCTCATGGGCCGATCTGCGTGGCGACCATGCCGCGGTTGCGGCCGAAAGATCAATCGTCTTCGACCCCGAGGCGCACCTCGGCGACCCCCCCGGGGACGCCCGGAACGAAGACCTCGCCGGACGGAAGGGCGCGGAGGCGGCGCCAGGCTCCGTCCGGCGTCCCGACGTCCACGAGGATGCCGCGGCTGACGGAGCGAACGTCGATGCGGAAGCTGAGGACCTCGTTCCCTCGGGCGAGGGGCGAGGGGCCGGGCGCCGAGGCTTCCAGGAGCACGTCGCGGACGGCGCCAAAGGGCTCGATGCGCGATCGCCGCGCGATCGCCGCGCGGGCCTCCGGGGGCAGATCGAGCGCCGCGAGCGCTCGGCCGGCGGCGAGGCGCACGCGGGGGGCCTCGCCGGCGTCGTCGACG
>JBCDGX010000115.1:0-11466 GCA_038750805.1 Myxococcota bacterium | reverse complement strand
GCCTGGTCGAGGCCGCAGAAGCACGCGGGCTCGGGGCCGAGCTCCGCGCGGAGGGCATGGTGCTCACGGGCCCGCTCCGCGCGCGCGCCAGCCTCCTGCCCGACCTGCTCGCGTCCTTCCCGCACGGACCGGTGATCGTGAGCGGCCCCGCCGCGCGCCGCCGCTCGCTGAATCGGGCGATCCCCGCCGAGCGCCGCGAGGAGCGGGGCGGGAGCGTGCTCGAGCTGGTGCTCCCGGCCTACGGCGCGCCCTGAGCGCGGCGATGACTTGGATAGACCGGCCGTTGCGCCCAGGCGAGAGCTGACCGAGTCTGGGACGATGCGCCCTGGCCACGCCGCCGCCGTCTTCGCCGCCGTCGCGCTCCTCGGCTGCTTCGCAAGTCGTTCGGACGAGCTGCCCATGGATCTCGGGGCCGCCGACCCGGACGCGTGCGAAGGCGTCTGCTTCGAGTGGCTCCCGCGGGACGAGTGGTGGCAGCCCGGCCCACGCTGCGGCACCTACTCTCTGGGTACCGGCTGCCCCGAGGGCTTTGCCTGTCAGGCCGACGGACCGCCTTGGCTGGGGAGCTGCCGCCCCACGGGGCCCGATCTTCCCGAGCTGGTCTTCGACCTCGGTCCGCAACGCCCGCCCATGGGCGGCGCACGGGTGACGCTGCAGCTTCGCGTGAACGGACGGCCCTTCAGCCGGGCGGGTAGGCCCGGCCCTTCGAGTTTCGCCTTCCTCGTGTTCCAGCCCGTCGACGCCCCTCGAAGCGGATACCGCGTCGCCCTCGACGGACCCACCGCGGAGCTGCGACTGCCGGCGGGAACCTACGTCGTGACGCACGATACGGAGCTGGGTCTCGACGACGAGGGCAACGTCCCTCCGCCAGGGCGTCGCGGTCGACTCGTGGTACGCGGCGACGGCGAGGCCACCATCGATTGGCAGGTTCCCGAGATCGATTGGACGCTCCGTGTGGACGGGGTCCTCGACGCGGAAACACGGCTCTATTTCCAGGCGGAGCAGCAGATCAATCCGATCGTCTCGGGGCCGGAGACCGGGCGTGTCCTGCTCGAGCCCGGAAGCTACGAGGTTTCGGTCCGCCGACTCGTCGATCCCACCATCACGACACCAGGAGGCGCTTCGCTCGGCCGGCTCGAGGTGACGGGGTCCCGTCGCGTGGCCTTTGCCCTCGACACGGTCCCGTTCTCTGGACGCATCACGGTCGACGGTGAGCCTGCGCCCACGGGCTTCGTGCTGTTTCGCAACGAGTGGACGCGAGATGCCCGATTTCCCGTCGACGCGACCAACGGCCGCTTTCGGGGACGACTCATCGAGGGGCGCTACGAGCGCATCGCCGTGGCTCCCGACGCGATCTCGGTCGCCCGCCTCGACACGCTCAGCTCCGCCATGGACATCGACGCGACCACGGTGAACGTGGCGGGTCGCGTGACGCTGGACGGCGAGCCGCTTCCGGCGGGGTTCGACCCACCGCTTCGTCTGCTGTTCGCGCCCGACGGGTACGGGCCGGGCACGCCGTCCGTGCCCGGCCCGGACGGCGCGTTCACCGTCCGGCTCGTCCGCGGGGAGAGTTACGCCGTACGAGGCATCGACGCCGCTGGGGTGTTGGGCCGGGGAGTCCGCGTGGACTATGCGTTTCCCGAGAGAGTCGTGGTGGTGGATGACGCCGACCTCGCGCTCGACATCCCGCTCGCACGCATCGCCGTCAGGGCGACGCTCGACGGTCTACCGCCGAGCGTGAACCGCAGCGGGGGCTCCCGAGGACGGCTCATCCTTCGGCGAGCGACTGAGGACGGAGCCGGCTCCGTGACTCAAGTACTCGAGCTCTCCGGCGGTCTCCCGGGTGTCGCCAACGGGGAGGTTCTCGGCGGGCGCTACGACGTATGGCTGAGCCGCGACTCGACCTTCGTCGATGCCGTGGGCGAGGCGTTCCTCGGGACCGTCGACGTCGGTGCCGAGGACGACGTCTCGTTCTCGTTCGACACCTCTACCCGGCGTATCGCCGGCCGGATCTCCGTGCGCGGCGCGCCACCCCGCGCGTCGAGCCCAGGCACGTACGGGCGCGTCGCGATTTCGCCCGCCGGCGCCACGGCCGAACGCCCATTCGCGCCCGTGGCAGCCGATGGCTCCTTCGAGCTCGAGGTCTTCCCGGGCACCTTCGGGCTTTCGTATCGCTGCGTCGCGGAAGAAGGCTGTGACCAGGGCCTCGGCGATGCGAACAGCCAGGGGCTCGTCTCGCTCCTGGAAGTCCCGCCGGAATCCTGAGCGCGGCCCGGTCCGCGTCTCGACACGGCGCGCCGACAAGAACGTTTTGTCCACCCTGGAAGTCAGGCGCAGGCTGAAGCGTCTTCCGTGTGAACCCACACGGGCGCTCCTTCCAGATGATCACGTTGCTCAGCCTCTCGCTGGCCGCCTGCCTCGGTGTGGTGGCCCTTCTGACGACCCATGGCCGCGCCCGGGACGGGCGCTGGGGCCTGCGCGAGCTCGCGCCCGAGCGGGCCGGGAGCTCGCCCTATCGCGAGGGCATGCTGCGTGCCCGCGTGCCCGTCGGCGCACCGCCGAGCGCGCGGGTCTCGGCCGTCTTCCACGGCCTCTGGGGGCCCTTCACGTCCCTCGTGCTGGCCCCGGCCGGGCTGATCTACGGTCTGGCGACGCTCTCCGACGGGCAGGGGCTCTCGGGGCTGCTCGTGACGGCGGTCTCCATCGACGGCCTGGTCCTGGGCATCGCCCTCATGGTCTCCGGGGCCCAGCTCCTGAACCGCGAGTCCCTCGACCGGCTCACCAGCATCGCGGTCTGGAGCGCCGTCCATCACGGCGCGGTGATCTTCGCCTTCGCCGCCGACGCCATGACCCGCCCCCGCGGCGCGGTCTTCGCCACGGCCCTCGTCGGCGCGCTCCTCGGCCTCCTCGGCACCGGCGTGCTCACCCGCGCCCTCGGCGTCGCCGCGCACCGCTCGACGCTCATCGCCCTCCGCGGCGAGGAGTGAGGGCTACGTGAGGTAGATGACCGTCACGCAGGCGACGAGCCAGATGACGCCGTTCCCGAGGAAGTACGGGTCCTTCAGCATCTGATCGGTCGGGCTCTCGGCCTCGTCCGGGTTCTGCACGAAGCCCAGGAAGCGCAGGATGCCGAACTCGACGAACACGATCGTCGCCGGGAGGTAGTCCGTCCCGAAGGTGTCCCGGGTCGCCGGGTCGAGCGTGTAGATGACGTACGTGAACGTCGTCGCCATCGCGAGCAGGTGCAGCAGCCCGACGAGCACGCGCCGGTCGTAGGCCTTCAGCACGGCCCGGGAGCTCGTCCCCAGCTTCAGCTCGTGCATGCGCTTGCCGAAGCCCAGGAAGGTCGAGATGAGGAGCGTGACCACGAGCAGGTAGTTCGAGGTCGGGACCCCGATGGCGAAGGCGCCGACCAGCACGCGCAGCTCGAAGCCCGCCGCGATGCTCAGCACGTCCACGTAGGGCACACGCTTGAGCCGAAAGGTGTAGGCGACGTTCAGGAGCAGGTACGCCGCGACGCAGGCCGCGACCTGCCAGGCCAGCAGGAAGCCCACGCCCACCGCGAAGAGCGCGAGCACGCCGAAGGCCGTGCGGGCCGTCCCGATGGCCAGCTTGCCGCTGGGGATCGGACGAAAGCGCTTCTTCGGGTGCTTCTTGTCCGACTCGACGTCGACGATGTCGTTGAGCAGGTAGATCGCGCTCGCCGCGGCGCTGAACACCGCGAAGGCCGCCGCGGAGCGCCCGACCATGACCGGATCGTCGAGCCCCTTGGCGAAGACCAGGGGCGCCACGACGAACACCTGCTTGACCCACTGGCGGGGCCGCATCGCTGCGAGGAGGTGCCGCATCACGCCGGCCTTATACAACAGGCGCCCCGCCCACGCCGGTCACCGATCCGGCGCGCGAACGACCCTCTGGAGTAGATTCGCCGCCCTCCGCGGGAACTTCTCCCCCCGGCGAAGCGTCCCCTACCGAGCCCGTGATGAAGCGACCCGCCGTCCCCCGGAGCCCCTTTCTGCCCGCCCTCGCCCTCGCGCTGACCCTCCCGGGTCCGGGGGCCGGCGGCCAGGCCGGGCGACCGAACCCCTACGACGCCCTCCAGGGCGAGCTCTCCCGAAGCGCGGCGACGGAGCGCGGCCCCGCCGGCGACCTCGCCCTCCTCGATCTCTGGGCGAACGTCGACGACGCGAGCCCCGACGCCACCCGCGCCGGCCTGGACGCCGTCGTGGCCTCCCGGCGCGCCTCCTCCGCGCGCCGGGCCTACGCGGAGGCGCTAAGGGCCCGCCAGGCCATCCGCGACGGGGACCTCGAGGGCGCCCGCGAGCGCACCGAACGCCTCGGCTACGTCACCGCATGGCAGATCGTCGGTCCCTTCGACGACGAGGGGACTCGAGGCTTCGCGCGCGCCTTCGGGCCCGAGGCCGCGCCCGCCACCTCGGCGCTGGCGCCGGACGAGCGCTACCCGGGCAAGGAGCGCGAGGTAAGCTGGCGGCCGGCCCAGGCCCTCGGCCCCCTCGGCTACGTGGACTTCGACGGGATGCTCCGGCCGCGCACGGCGGTCTGCGGCTACGCGGCGACGACGGTCGCGAGCGAGCGCGCGCAGGCCCTCACGCTCTTCGTCGGCGGGAGCGCGACCAAGGTCTTCTGGAACGGCGAGCCCGTGCTCGAGGACGACGTCTACCGGCATCCGGACCCGGACCGGCACGCCGTCGTCGTCGGCGCGCACGCCGGCGCGAACCGCCTCCTCGTGAAGGTCTGCGCGCAGGAGGACACCTGGGGCTTCTTCCTGCGCATCCGCGACGCCCGGGATCGCGCGCCGCGGGGCGTCCGCGTGATGGCCGAGGACCTCGGGGCCGCGACGGCCGAGGGGCACGGGCCCGGGCGGCTCCCGCGCACGTCGGAGACGCTCCTGGCCCGCTTCGAGGCCGCCGCCGAGGACGACGACCCCGAGGCGCTTCACCAGCTCGCGCAGCTCCTGCTGCACACCGGCGCGGACGACCCCGCGGAGGAGCGCGCCCGTCAGCTCGCGACGCAGGCCGCCGAGGCGGAGCCGACGCCGGCCCGGGCCATGCTCGCCGCGCGCCTCCAGGAGCAGCGCCACGAGGTGCAGCGCTTCGTCGAGCTGGCCGCATCGCTGGCGCCCGACGACCCGGAGGTGATCCTCCTGCAGGCGCAGCTCGCCCGGAGCGGCCTGCATCCCGAGGACGCCGTGCCCCTCCTCGCCCGGCTGCTCGGGCCGCTCGGGAGCAACACGCCTCCGCCGCTGACGCGCGAGCGGCCGACGCTGGTGCTCCAGGCGGCGCTTCTCCGCGCCGAGCTCCTCCAGGACTTCGACCTGCCGGAGGCGGCCTTCGCGCTCGTGGCGCGCTGGGCGCCCCCGACCTCGCCGGGCTGGGCGCGCGCCTACGCCGAGTACGCCCGGGCCGCGGGCCGCCGGGACTCGGCGCTCGCCGCGCGGGAGCGGGCCGTGGCGCTCCGGCACGATGACTTCGGGAGCCGGCGCGCGCTCATCGCCGACGCCGTGCACCGCAACGAGCCCGGCCGGGCGACGCCGCACCTCGAGGTCCTCGCCGACCTCGGCAAGGATCGGCACCGCAACCTCCGCTACGTCGCCGGCATCTACGAGGCCCTCGGCCAGACCGATCGCGCGATGGAGGTCTTCGCCGAGGCCCGCCGCATCGCGCCGGACGACGCCGGGACCCTCGTCGCCCAGGCCGGCCTCCTCCTCCGCTTGCAGCAGCCCGAGCCGGCGGCGGAGACGCTCCGCGCGGCCCTCGCGCTCCGGCCCCAGGACGCGGAGACGCGCGAGCTCCTCGAGCAGATCCAGCCCCGGGAGCGCGCCGACGAGGCCTACGCCGCCGAGGCCGAGACGCTCCTCGCGCGCCGCCGCGAGGACGCGGGCTTCCCGACCACGGTGCTGCAGGACCTGACGGTGAACACGGTCTACGGGAACGGGCTCGGCTCGTCCTTCCACCAGCTCGCGACGCAGATCCACGACGAGGAAGGCGCGCGCTCGAACCGGACGCACTCCATCGCCTACGACCCGGGCTCGCAGCGCGTCGACATCCGCCTCGCCCGGGTCCACCGCGCCGATGGCTCACGCCTCGAGGCGACGCAGCTCTTCGAGCAGCCCCTCGGCGAGCCCTGGTACCGCATCTACTACGACACGCGGGCCGCGGTGGTCGTCTTCCCGGACCTCGAGCCCGGGGACGTGGTCGAGCTCCGTTGGCGCGTCGACGACGTCGCGCACCGGAACCTCTTCGCGGACTATTACGGCGACCTCCGCTTCCTCCAGGGCTTCGCGCCCCGCGCCCACGTCGAATACGTGCTGCTCGCGCCGGAGAGCCGGGAGCTCTTCTTCGGCACCCCGGAGCTCCCGGGCCTCGAGCGCACCGAAGAGGTGCGCGAAGGCCAGCGCATCACCCGCTACGTCGCCGAGGACGTGCCCGCGCTCCGGGACGAGCCCTCCATGCCCGGCATGACCGAGCTCGCGCCCTACCTGCACGTCTCGACCTACGCGACCTGGTCCGAGGTCGGCGCCTGGTGGTGGGGCCTGGTGCAGGACCAGCTCGCCATGGACCAGGGGCTGGCGCGCACGACCCGAGAGCTCGTCCGCGGCAAGACCACGACCCGCGAGAAGGTCGTCGCGATCCACGATTGGGTCGTCGCGAACACGCGCTACGTGGGCCTCGAGTTCGGCATCCACGGCTACAAGCCCTACCGCGTCCGGCAGATCGTCGAGCGAGGCTTCGGGGACTGCAAGGACAAGGCCTCGCTCCTCTACGTGATGTTCCGGGAGGCGGGCATCGACGCGCACCTCGTGCTCGTCCGGACACGGCGCAACGGCCGCATCGAGACCGAGCCCGCGAGCCTCGCGGTCTTCGACCACGCCATCGCCTACGTGCCCGAGCTCGACCTCTACATCGACGGGACCGCCGAGCACTCGGGCATCACCGAGCTCCCGGAGATGGACCAGGGCGTGACCGTGCTCCACGTCTGGCCCGAGGGCTCGGAGCTCCGCCGGACGCCCGTCCTGCCGCCGGAGGGGAACCGCCGGGCCCAGCGCCTGACCATCCGCGTGCGCCCCGACGGGAGCGGGAGCGTCGAAGCGACGGAGACACACGCCGGCACGCGGGCCCCGCGCTACCGCGCGACCTACCAGGCCGAGGGCACGCAGGCCGAACGCCTGGAGCGGGCGCTGCGCGCCGTCTTCCCGGGCCTCCGCCTCGAGCGGCACGAGTTCGGGCGCCTCGACTCCCTCGAGCTCCCCGTGAACCTCGAATGGAGCGGCGAGGCCCCGCAGGTTGCGCTCCGCGATGGCGAGGCTCTCCAGCTCGCGCCCTCGGCCACGGGCGAGCTCACGCGGGTCTTCGCGACGCAGCCGGAGCGAGCGGAGATCCTCGACCTCGGCGGCACCTTCGTCGACGTCGAGGACCGCACGGTGGTCGTGCCCCGCGGTCTCCGCGTCCGCGAGACGCCGAGCGCGGGCGTCGCCGAGAGCGCCTACGGGCGCCTGAGCCTCGAGGTCGAGGTTCAGGGCGGCGACCAGGTCCGCATGCGGACCGAGCTCGTGCTCGCTCAGGACCGCATCGCCCCGGAGGACTACGCGGCCTTCCGCGCGTGGGTCACGGAGGCCGACCGCATCCTCCGCCAACGCCTCACCCTGGAGGTGGTCCGATGAGGCGCCTCGCATGGCTCGCGCTCCTCGTCGCCGCGTGCGGCGGGGGCACCACCACGGCCCGCGGCCCGGACATGGACGACCTCCGCCGGCGCGCGGAGGCCAGGCCCGACGACGCGCGCGCCTGGCGCGTGCTCGCCGAGGCCGAGCTCCTGGCCGCCGAGGGCGACCCGGGACGCGCCCGCGCCGCCATCGACCGGGCTCTCCAGCTCGATCCCGCGCGGCCGAGCCTCCACCTGATGAGCGGCCTCGAGCACCACCATCACGGACGCCCGGGCGAGGCGACGGACGCCTTCGTGAGCGCGCTCGAGCAGCGCGGTTCGGAGGCGCAGGAAGTCGCCGCGCTCGAGGTGGCCGCGGGTGCCCTCGAAGGGCTGGCCGAGCTGGCGCCGGACTTCCCCACGCGGGTCGAGGCGCGGCTGGCCGCCATCGTCGACGCGCTGCCCCCGGCGGCGCGGGTGACCGTCACGGACCTGCTCGTCGATCTCGCCTATCGCGGCGGCGACGTGGCGAGGGCTTCGCGCCTCGCGGAGGCGGCGGGCTGCGTGAGGGCCTGGCGCGTCGCCGGTCCCATCGGGCCGCGCGATCTCCTCGGCTTCGACGCGACGCTGCCGGCCGAGGGGCCCGCCCCGCTCCCCGCGCAGGTCGACCTCGGCCCGCTCCGCGGCGAGCGCCCGGTGCGCGAGGTCCAGAGCCGGGGCTGCGCCACGCACCTCGGCGAGGGACCCGTGGCGGATGCCGGGACGACCCTCGCCGAGGCGAGCTTCCGTACCACGGGCGCGGTGATCCTCCGCCTCGAGACGCCGAACAGCGTCGCCCTGAGCGTCGACGGCGAGGAGCTCGTACGCCTCGACCATCGCCGGGTGCCCCACGGGCGCGTGAGCTTCCATCGGCTGGCCCTGCCGGCCGGGGAGCACGCGCTCGAGGTGAAGCTGACGACGCGACACCCGAACCCGATCCTGCACGTCGCCGTGCTGCCCGAGGGTGCGCTGGCCGACCCGGGCGCCGCCGCGAGCCCCCTCGGGACCTACCTCGGCGCCGCGCTTCCCCTGGCCCGCGGCGACGTGATCGGGGCGCGGGAAGCGCTCCGGGCGACGGGCGAGGGTCCGGGCTCGACGGTGCTCCGGGACATGCAGGCGACGGTCGCCCTGACCGATCCCTTCCTGGCGCCGGACCAGCGCCGGGACCGCTCCCGGGCCCTCTTCGAGGGCATCGCGGCGCGCGACGCGGAGGCCTGGTATGCCCGGCTCCAGCTCGCGCGACTGATGGCGGCGGAGGGCCGGGACCGGGAGGCGATGGACGCGCTCCGCGCGGTGGCCGAGGCGCATCCCGCGTTGGTGCCGCTCCACCTCACGCTGGTCGAGCTGCTCATGGCGCGGGGCTGGGACGCCCAGGCCGACGTGCACGTCGAGCGGGCGGTCACGGCGGGGCCGGGGCTCTGCGCGCCGATCCGCGCGGCGCTCGCCTCAGCGCAGCGGCGCGACCGGACGCGGGAGATCGACGACCTCGCCGATCGGCTCGTGGCCTGCGACGCGCGGGACGCCGCGCGCTACACGCGCCTCGTCCAGGCGCGGCGCTGGGAGCGCGCCCGGGAAGAGCTCGACCGGCTCGCCGGGCTCGAGCCGCCCCAGGGGCAGGCGCGCTTCTTCGCGAGCCGGCTCGACCTGGCCGAGGCGTCGGAGGACCCTGAGGCGATCCGCGCGGCGACGGAGCGCCTGGTCGCGGCGCGGCCCCAATCCGAGACCCCGCGCCTCGAGCTCGCGGACCTCGTGCTCGCAGGCGGCGACGTCGCGGGCGCGCGCGAGGTGCTCGGAGACGCCATCGAGAGGGAGCCGGCGGCCATGGCCGAGCTCCGGCGCATCCGGACCATGCTCGGCGAGGCGCACGAGCTCGCCGGCTTCCGCCGGGACGGCGCCGAGGCCATCGCGACCTACGAGGCGGCCAAGGAGAGCGGTCGCGTCGACTACCAGACGGGGCAGGTTCTGGTCTTCGACTACACGGCGCAGCGCGTCTACGACGACGGCTCGTCGCTCTCGCTCACGCATCAGATCTACGCGGTGCAGAGCGAGGAGGCCGTGGACGAGCTCGGGCAGTTCGTGGCGCCCGAGGGGGCCTACGTGCTCACCCTGGGGACGCGAAAGCCGGGCGGGCGGCTCCTCGAGCCCGATCTGATCGAGGGCATGGGCGGCATCGCGCTCACGAGCCTCGCCGTCGGCGATTACGTGGAGATGGAGTACGTGACCGTGCTCGATCCGCCGCGCGGGCTGCCCGGCGGCGTGCTCGGCGACCGCTTCTACTTCGCGAGCTTCGAGATCCCCTTCTTCGCGAGCGAGATGCTCCTCGCCCTGCCGAAGCGCATGGCGCTGAGCTTCGATCCGCGCGGCGACGCGCCGCGGCCCGAGCGGCGCGAGGAGGGCGATCTGCAGATCGTCCGCTGGCGGCGCGAGGCCGTGGCGCCGCTGGTCCAGGAGCCGGGGAGCGTGTCCGCGCGCGAGTACATCCCCTCGGTGCAATGGGGGCATCGGGCCGGCTGGGACGTGTTCCTCGAAGGGCTGCGGGACGTGCTCGTCGACCGGGACGTGGCGGATCCTGCGGCGCGCCGCCTGGCGCGCGAGGTCACCGGTGGCGCGCGAGGCGAGGACGGCGCGCGGAAGCTCCACGCCTGGGTGATCGAGAACATCGAGAACGACGACGACGTCTTCGGGGTCGCGGCGCGCATGCTGGCGCGGCGGCAGGGCAACCGGGCGCGCGTGCTTCGCTACCTGCTCGAGCTCGCGGGCATCGAGGCGCGGCTGGTGATCGTGCGCGGCTTCGGCGCGGACCAGACACAGAGCGAGTTCGCCGACGAGGACACCTACGGGAACCTCATCGTGGGCGTGGGGAGCGGCGACGAGGTCACCTACCTGACGACGGCCGCGCGCGGCGTGCCCTACGGGTACCTCTCGCCGCATCTGCGCGGCATGGACGCCTACGTGCTGACGCCCTGGGAGACGCCACGCGAAGCGAGCAAGGTCCGCCTGCCGGCGGCGACGGGCGGCGAAGAGCGCCAGCGCATGGAGCTTCGCGTGCAGCTCGATCCGCGCGGCGACGGCGTCGTCCGAACGGTCGAGCGCTTCCGCGGGGCGGCGGCGATCAACTGGCGGAACGACCTCGAGGCGGTGCCGGAGGCGATGCTCGACCAGCGCTTCGAGGAGGCCTACGTGGCGCGGCTCTTCAACGGCGCGCGCATGACCACGCTGCGCATCGCGGGACAGGAGGACGCGGAGGCCGAGCTGGTCTTCCGCTACGAGGCGCTGGTGCCGCAGCTGGCGCGGCCGCGGGGCCGGGGGATGGCGCTGGCGCCGCTCGTGCCCTCGTCGCTTTCCGCTCGCTTCGCGCAGCTTCCCGAACGAACGACGACGATGATCGTCGCGCCGCCCCTCGAGCGGGAGGTCGTGGTTCGGGTGCAGGACACGGTGCTCTCGGAGCTCCCGGAGCCCGTGTCCATCGAGGGCCCGGGGGGCGCGCGCTTCACGCTGGAGGTGCGCGCCGAGGGGGACGACGTGGTGCTCGAGCGACGGCTCCGGCTCCCGATGATGCGCGTGGAGCCCGAGGCCTACGCGGCGTTCGCGACGTTCTGCCGGGCCGTGGACGAGGCCGAGGGGCGCGAGCTCCGGCTCTGAGGGCGGGGAGGACGGGCAATTCGCCGGCCGGGCCGGCCAAGAGACGCCCGTCGGGTCCGTCGCCGGCTTCCGGGTCACTCGGCCAGGTGATCAGCGCGTCCTCTCGCCTGCCGGGTCACCCGGAAG